>JBDKLO010000099.1:0-7772 GCA_039795615.1 Pseudomonadota bacterium | reverse complement strand
CCTTTGCCTGAGACTTCGTCGATGGGACGTCTTTTTGATGCGGCAGCCGCATTGACCGGTATCTGCCAGCAACAGTCCTACGAGGGACAGGCGGCCATGATGCTGGAGGCCCATTCAAAAGGAGGCGCCCCAGCCGTTTCTCTTCCCCTGAGTGACGAGGCCGGGGTCTTGCGCTGGGATTGGAGACCCTTGATTCCGATCTTGCTGGATTCGAAAAGAACCCCCGAGGAGCGCGGATCGATCTTTCACGCCACTATCGCGCAGGCTGTGGTGGATTTTGCCCTGAGATATCGGGAACACCATGGCTTTAAAGTCTTGGGACTGACGGGCGGCGTCTTCCAGAATAACCTTTTGACCCTGGAGATCCAGCAAAGGCTCCAAGGCACCGGCCTTGGGGTCTTGATGCCTGAAAGGCTGCCGCTGAACGATGCCGGATTGAGTTTTGGTCAGGTGGTTGAAGCGCAGTCCCTGCAACGTGAGAAAATGGCCGCAGAATGAATCGTCCGGAGTGCGTGCGTGATTGACCGCAAAGAATTGGAAGAGGAGCGTGGCCACCTGAGCTGGCCAGAGCTGGAACGTCATTTTGCCCGGGGGGTGGTTGTCGTGGTGGACCCTGGCCTTGATCTTCTGGAGGTGGCCGAAGCCATGGCGCGGGATGATCGCGAAATCTTTTCCGGATGGATGTCAGAGGGGCTTGTGCAGCAGGCACAAGATTCCCATGCTCTCCGTTGGCAAGGCGCCTCACAAACTCTGGAGGCGATCGTCGTTGCCCCGTGGGTGCTTGTCAGCGAGTCCCCTGCCGCCTCTTTGACACCGCACACCTAACCCAGGGAGCCTCCCGGATGGATCCGGTTCTTTTATGGATTTCCGCAGCCTTTGCCGCGGGCTTTTTGGCGACCCAACTCAGGATGCCCCCTCTGGTCGGCTACCTTGCGGCAGGCTATGGCCTCTCGGCGATGGGCTACTCAGCCAGCCCGACCCTTTATGCCCTGGCCGATGTCGGCATACTCCTTTTGCTTTTTACCGTGGGTCTCAAGCTCAGGCTACAGACCTTGGCCAAAAGCGAAGTCATGGGTGTCGGCGGATTGCACATTCTGATTGTGGCGCTCGTCTCTGGTCTTTTTTTCGTGCTGGAAGCCCAAAAACTGACGGGGGGTTTGCTGCTAGGGGTTGCGCTGGCTTTTTCCAGCACGGTTCTGGCCGTCAAAGTTCTGGAAGATAACGGCGAGATTCAGACCTTTCAGGGGCGAACCGTGATGGGGGTCCTGATTCTTCAGGATTTGGTGGCCTTGGTGCTTCTGGTCCTTGCGGGAGGGGATACCCCGTCGCCCTGGGCCCTACTTCTTCTGGCGTTTCCCCTGTTCGCCCCTTTGGCCCGGCGCTTTTTTGAATGGACCGAGAATGATGAGTTACGCCTGCTCTTGGGGTTGCTCATGGCCTTGGCCGGTGGTGAATTGGCCGAGCGGCTCGGCATTTCAAAGGACTTGGGTGCCGTCTTGATGGGGGTCCTGATCGGTGGACATCCCGATTCCAAGGATTTATCGCAAAAGCTGTGGGGGCTCAAGGAAGTCTTCCTGGTGGGCTTTTTCCTTGAGATCGGGCTTCATGGGCTTCCGGATGCGGTTCAGGGCAATCGAGCACTCCTCCTTTTGGCCGCACTCCCGCTTCAGGGAATTCTTTTCTTCGTTTTAATGATTTGGAGCGGACTTCGGGCGCGGACCAGTTTCGTTGCGGCCCTTGCGCTGACGACCTACAGTGAGTTTGCTCTCATTGTGGCTGAACCCCTGATCCAGATGGGCCTTCTGGATCAGGACTGGCAAAAGGCCTTGGGCCTGGCGGTCGCCGGATCCCTGGCCATCGGCGCGATCCTCAATCGATGGCCGCAGGCCCTTTATGATGTGTTTGAACCCTGGCTCAAGCGGTTTGAGCGGGCAGTCCCCCATCCTGACCAGCTGCCTCCTGATTTTTCCCATGCCGATTGGCTGATCATCGGCATGGGGCGAACAGGACGCGCTGCGTATCACGCCATGGATCTGAAGCACGCCAAGGCGATGGGCATCGATGCGGATCCGATTCGTGTGGCACAGCTCAAGGAAGAGGGGATACGCGTGGTTTACGGCGATGTGGAGGATGCTGAACTCTGGGCGACAGCGCCACTTTCCTCGCTCAAGGGAATCATCATTGCGATGCCCGTCCTTCACGCCCGCGCCAAGGCGCTGGAGTCCATTCGTGGGCGGGGATTTCAAGGCGTGATCGGGACGGTATCGTTCCGTAACAGCGAGGACCCCATCCTCTATCGTCTGGGGGCAGATGAAGTCTATCGCCCCCTGACTCAGGCGGGCGAGCAACTCGCTGACCGGGTCCTCGAACTTGAAACCAGGCAATTATCGGAAAAAGCGCGGGCCAAAGAACAGCTGCCAGACCTTGCGGGCGCCGATGGCACGGGTCAGTTCGCTCAGAGCCGAAAAGATGAAGATTGAGACCAGAAGGATCAAGTGATTGGCCACGAAAATGGGAAGCGTGAAATGCTGTGAGACCTCCGCCACGGCGGTTTGAAGGTCTCGAAGGTGAAACCAGGCGGGCAGTATCTCTTCGAGGGCTGTTGCGAGCGTGGCAATAGTCCAGTAGATGATGGTTTTCCATAAGGTCCCCAGAATCAGCGGGCGATTCTTGAACCGGTTGGCAAAGGGGCGCTCATCCATCAGGAGATAGATCTTTCCGAGAATCAGCGCCGCAACGGTTGCAGGGCCTGAGCGAGCGGCAGTGATCCCAAGGCCACTCTCATCCAGATGCCGGATGATCACGGTCAGATGAAAGACGACCAGGAAGAAAAGAGTGGGAGGAATCGCCTTTTTGGCTTCGTGAAGCAGGAAGGTGGCAAGTCGCATGATGGTGACTCGAGTGCAGCGGATAATGGTTAATGATAGCGAATCGTTCAGCCTTTTCGAATCTGAAGGGCGCCCAGGCAGAGAGCAATCCAGCCCGCCATCAGGCTAAAGCCACCTACGGGCGTGACATGGACCAAGATTCGCGGGGCCCCAAGGCTTACGGCATAAAGACTCCCTGAAAACAGCACGATACCCAGAATCCAGAAACCGCCTGCAAACCTGAAATTTCTGATCTTCGGAAAATTCAGCGCGAGAGAACCGATCAGGCCGAGGGCAAGAACATGGAGCATGTGATACTCCCATCCGGTTCGAAAAAGGGCCATCGCATCGGGCGTGAGATGGGCTTTGAGCGCATGCGCCCCCACGGCGCCCACCGCAACGGCCAGGAACCCAAAGACGCCTGCGATCGCCAGGAAAAGGGTGCCATCGAGGCTTGAACTCGGAGTAGAGCGCATACCAATCTCCTCTGAAAAAACAAAAGGGGCTCCGAAATCTGAGCTATTCCGGAACCCCTCAAGGTGAATAACGTAATTTAAATCTTAACTGAGCGATGACGCCAGAAGGTGATTCAGACGCTTCACGAATGCAGCAGGATCCTCCAGTTGAGCGCCCTCGCTCAGGACGGCCTGATCAAACAGGATTTCCGCAAGATCCTTGAATCGGATTTCGTCGGTCTCTCCGTTCAGGCGAACGACGAGGGGGTGATCGGGATTGATCTCGAACACGGCCTTACTGGTCGGAATGTTCTGCCCGGCTGACTTCATGATCCTCTCCATGGTCCGGGTCATGCCGTAAGAGTCGCTTACGATACAGGCAGGACTGTCGGTGAGGCGCACACTGACTTTTACCTCGCTGACCTTGTCACCGAGAGCGGTCTTGATTCGGTCGATCAGGGGCTGAAGTTCCTTGGTGGCTTCTTCCTTGTGCTGCTTGTCAGCTTCATCTTCCAGAGAGCCCAGATCCAGCTCGCCCTTGGCAATCGACTGCAGTGACTTTCCTTCAAATTCAGTCAGGTAGCCCACCAGCCAGTCATCGATCCGTTCATGCATGAGGAGAACTTCAAGGCCCTTTTTCTTGAAGATCTCAAGATGAGGGCTATTCTTTGCGGCCTGATAGCTTTCTGCCGTGATGTAGTAGATCTTATCCTGACCTTCCTTCATCCGGCTGATGTAGTCTTCCAGCGAAACCGACTGTTCTTCGCCCTCATTGTGCGTGGATGAGAACCGAAGGAGCTTGGCGATCTTGTCCTTGTTCTTGTGATCCTCAATCGGTCCTTCCTTGAAGGCCTGACCGAATTGCTGCCAGAACGTGGTGTACTTTTCAGGATCATTCTTCGCAAGGTCTTCCAACAGACCGAGGACCTTCTTGACCGCACCCGAACGGATTTTCTCGAGCAGCGCGTTTTCCTGAAGAATTTCGCGGGAGACATTCAGGGGCAGGGTATCAGAGTCGATGACCCCCCGGACAAAGCGGAGATAGCGTGGCATGAGCTTCTCGGATTCTTCCATGATGAAGACTTTCCGGACATACAGCCTGACGCCATGCTTGGATTCCCGATCCCAAAGATCAAAGGGCGCAGCGGACGGGAGATAAAGGAGCAGGGTGTATTCGTTGGTTCCCTCGACCCGGCTGTGAACACGGGCAAGTGGCGGCTGAAAATCATGGGAGACATGCCGGTAGAACTCGTCGTACTGCTCGTCCGTGATCTCATCGCGACTTTTGGCCCAAAGGGCTGAAGCGCTGTTGACGGTTTCCCATTCGGGTGCCGGAGGTTCTGCCCCTTCTTCCGGTTCGCCAAAGTGCTCTTTGAGCATTTCGATCGGCAGGGAAATGTGATCTGAAAACTTACGGATCGTGCTACGGATTTTCCAGCCATCCAGGAAGTCGTCATCGCCTTCTCGAAGGTGAAGGGTGATGCGGGTGCCGTGCTCGGGCTTGTCGATGCTTTCAAGGGTGTAATCCCCTTCGCCCTTGGATTCCCAGCGAACGCCGTGTTCCGGTTTATCTCCGGCTTTGCGGGTCTCGAGGGCCACGCGGTCTGCGACGATGAAAGAGGAATAGAAGCCCACGCCGAATTGGCCGATGAGCTGGCTGTCTTTCGCTTGATCCCCGGTCAGGGATTCAAAGAACTTTCGGGTGCCTGAGCGGGCAATCGTACCGATGTTCTCTTTCACTTCATCCCGGGTCATGCCGATACCGTTATCGGTCAAGGTGAGGGTCCGCGCATCCTTGTCAAATTCGATCCGAATTCGGAGGTTGGGGTCACCCTCGTAGAGGGCATCATCGCTCAGTGCATTGAAACGAAGTTTGTCCGCTGCATCCGAAGCATTGGAAATCAGTTCTCGGAGAAAGATTTCCTTGTTGCTGTAGAGCGAGTGGATCATGAGGTGCAGCAGTTGCTTGACCTCAGCCTCAAAGCCCATCGTGACCTTATTTTCCGCGACAGTCATGGTGTTGGTAGCCTCCAGAGTATTAGCAAAATCATACGGCGCAGGCCGTCTCCCCCTGATAAGTGGGGGCTAACAAAATGAATTTCAAGCCTTGACGCGTTCGGGATTGAGCCTGAGATGAGCGGGCGCTCAGGGGGACTCGCCATTGGGGATCGGTTCGTGATCTGGTTTTGAGAATCCCCCTTCCCGGAGCATTTCCGCAAAGGCCCCTTGAGCTGCGACCAGAGCTTCAAAGCTCCCTTGTTCAATGATGCGGCCCTGATCCAGAACAATGATCTGGTCTGCATGCGAGACGGTTGAAAGCCGATGCGCGATCACAAAGGTGGTTCGTCCTTTCTTGAGGACATCGAGAGCTCTCTGAATTCTGGCTTCAGTCCAGGTATCCAGCGCACTGGTCGCCTCATCCAGAATGAGCAACGGGGCTTTTTTGATGAGCGCCCGGGCGATGGCCAAGCGTTGACGTTCACCCCCGGAAAGGTTTCCGCCTTGCTCTCCAATGACAAAGTCATAGCCTCCGGGCTTTCTTAAAATGAACTCTTCGGCTTCAGCCTTTTGCGCTGCCTCATGGATTTCGGCTTCGGTGGCCTCGGGGCAGCCGACGCGAATATTCTCGAGAATGCTGCGATTGAAGAGCCCCGCATCCTGAAAGACCACGGAAATTGCGTGACGAAGGGAAGGGAGCTGGACGTCTTGAATGTTCTGGCCATCGATCAGGATTTCGCCACTGTCGATTTCAAGGAGCCGCTCCAGAAGGAGAAGGGTCGTGGTTTTTCCAGAACCAGTTTTTCCGACTAATGCGACGGTTTGTCCGGGCGGCACTTCAAAATTCAGTCCGATGACTCCTTGATCAGATCCCGAATAGCGAAATGACACCTGCTCAAATCGGACATGTCCCTCGGTGACCCTCAGTTCGGGTTTTTGCGCTTCTTTCGGGGAAGGTGCGGTGATCTCGAAGAGATCGAGGAAACTTTTGATGGTCGGCATTTGGCTGAAAATTCGAACGGTGAAGCTCGACAATTGGTCGAGTTTCCCGATCAGCAAGGTGGCAAAGCCGACAAAGCTCACGATCTCGCCCAGAGAGATTCTTCCCTCCGCAGAAAGGTAGGCGCCCGTTCCAAAGATCGCGACCATGGCGAGAGTTGCCGAGGCTCGAGTCAATACCGTCAAAACAGCCCACCAGGTCAGGACCGGATACTGGACCTCAAGCAGTTCTCTCATCAGCGTCTTGAGGGATGCGACCTCCAGATGAACCCGCTCAAATCCCTGAACTACAGTGATGTTTCCAATGACATCCCCCACCTGACCAAACACGCCGGAGTTGTGGCTCTCCACCGCTTCCTGACCGGACTGACTTTTTCTCACGACGAAAATATTGGCGAGGGTGTAGAAAACCGCCAGAAGCCCCAGGATCCCAGCAAGTTCAGGTTGCATCTGAATGGCGGTCGGGATCAGGAAGGCAATGCTGACGAGCGCGGCCAGATGTTCCCTCAGAAAGGTGAGCCACATCCAGAACAAGGCATCACTCCCTGCCAGCAGGATTCTGACGGTACTGCCGCTTTCGCCTTGCTTTTGGGAGGGAAGGGTAATGACGCTCTCAAACGCATCAGAGAGCACGGAGAGCCTCAGGCGATGCGAAAGCCGATCCGCCGCCATGGCCACCAGGACGCCGGCAACGATGCCAAAGAGACCCAGGCCCGCCCAGAGAGCAATGAGGTCTCGGGAGGCCTGTCCTTTGGAGAGCGCGTCCACAACACGGCCGAAAAGGACCGGTTCCGCGAGTTGAATCAGGCCCAGTGTGATGTTGGCAATCACCAACAGGGAGGCCAGTCCCTTTTCGGGGGCCAGGAGCCGAAGCGCTCGAAGATAAGTGCTGATCAGTTCCAAAGGATGCGTATCCGCCAATGGACGCCTTGGCGTTCCGTTCCTATCGACGCCAGAACGCAGGGGTTAGGAGAATCAGCGCGGTAAAGATCTCTATCCGACCCAGGAACATGGCGAGCGTACAGACCCAAGTCTGCACATCGGTCAGGATCGCATAATTGGTCGTGGGTCCGACTTCGCCAAGACCGGGTCCTGCATTGTTGAGGCAGGCAAGGATCGCGGAGAAGGCCGAGAAGGGATCGAGCCCCGTCAGAACGAGGACCAGGGTCAGGATCACGATCGTCGCAAAGTAGGCAAAGATGAAGCCCAGGACCGACAGCGTAATGCGGGAGCTGATCACCTGCCCCCCCAATTTGAGGGGATTGACAGCAGTTGGATGGGTCAGAAGAAACATCTGCAGCAGGCTCTGTTTCCAAAGGATCAGCGTGCGCATCATTTTGATCCCGCCGCCTGTCGAACCTGTGCACGTGGCAATACAACTCAGAAGCAGCATCCAGAGGGGAGCGAAAAGGGGCCATTCGTTGTAGTTATCGCTTGAGAATCCGCAGTCGGT
>JBDKLO010000098.1:0-9857 GCA_039795615.1 Pseudomonadota bacterium | reverse complement strand
GGATCACCCCTCGCGCAATGTCTGAAAGATAGGAATGCTGGCGAAATGATTCCCGCGCATGGACGTTCGAGAGATGAACCTCGATGAACGGCACCTTGGTGGCGAGAAAGGCATCGCGGAGGGCGATGCTGGTATGGGTAAAAGCACCGGGATTGATGATCACGCAATCCACATTCGTCCGATAGGCCTCATGAACGAAACCGATTAGTTCATGCTCGGCGTTCGTCTGGAAGAACTGCAATTGGACGCCGGACTGGCCTGCTTTCTTCTGTAGCCGCCCCTCAATGTCCTCAAGGGTCTCGGAACCGTAGAGGCCGGGCTCTCGCACACCGAGGAGGTTGAGGTTAGGTCCATTGAGGACAAGTATGGTGGCCATGAAGATAAAGGAATGCTCCGAAATACCCCAAAACACGCCTATTTTGCCGAAAATCCGGCGCAATGTCCATGAAATCGCACCCAACTTGCCACCCAACGGAAGCTTTGCGATCAGCCCTTTTTCTCCAGAAGCGGCGTCACGATCTGCATCAATGGATCCACAGGAAAAAGTCCGACCCGGGTATGGCGCTTTTTTCCATCACGATCAAAAATCACCGTGAAGGGCAAGGCTGAAAGCTCATTACCCAGACTATCCGCCCATGCCGGAACGTCTTCCCCCCCGACCCAGATCGGATAGGAAACAGGGTAGTCCCGAAGATACGCCCTGACGGTTGCCGGATCGTCGATCGCAATGCCGACAAACTGGAGACCTTGCTTCTCCCCTGTGGACTGAAGCCTGGAAAATTCCTTCATTTCATCCCGGCACGGCTTGCACCAGGTCGCCCAGAAGTTGACCACTACCACCTTCCCCTTCCATTCCGAAAGATGATGCGAACGCCCGTCAAGATCAACCAGAAGGGGTTCGGGAAGCGCGGCGGAAAGTGGCTCATGGGTCGCACGATAGGCGAAAATCCCTAGAAGGGCCGACAAAAGCCCCGCCATGACGATCAAGCTGACCCGCATCATGGTTTGGCCACCTCCTGAAGAACTTTGAGGAAGTCTGGAGCCTCCATAAATCCGATGACCCGACGCTCCCGGACCTCGCGACCATCACCGCGGAAGAAAATAACTCCCGGAGGACCGACCAAGTTAAAGCGCCTCAGAAGCGCCCTGTCCTGCTCCGTATTGGCAGTCACATCAGCGCGCAACAGGTCAAATCCTTCAAGTACCGCCGAAACAGCCTCATTTCCAAAGGTATCCCGATCCATTTCCTTGCAGGAGATACACCAGTCGGCATAGAAATCGAGCAACACCGGCCGCCTATGAAGGCGCGCATCCGCCAAGGCCAGATCAAGCGCATGGATCGATGTGACCGTCCTGAAACCCTGCACTCGGGGCCCTGCAATCGGCGACGGATTCAGCTGAGCTGCTTTCAGCGGAAACAGGGGGTCGGTTTGGCCTTGCGCCAAGCCCACCAGAATCAGCACGCCATAGACCATGACGCTGAGCCCAAGCCCCTTGAAGAACCGTCTCCACCCGGAGGATCCAGACGTCGAGTCCAGCGCCCCTAGGTAAACCGCCGCCACGATCAGAAAGCAGCCCCACAAAGCCATGAGGATGGAACCTGGGAGAATTCGAGACAATAACCAAAGGGCTGTCGCCAGAAAGCCCGCACCGAAGACCGCCTTAACCCCATCCATCCAGACCCCTGCCTTAGGCAGAAGCTTTCCAGCCGAAGCACCGATCACGAGCAAGGGAAACCCCATTCCGATTCCAAGCGCAAAAAGCGCTGCCCCTCCCAGAACAGCATCACCGGTTTCACCGATATAAATGAGAGTTCCGGCTAGAGGTGCCGCCACGCATGGCCCGACAATCAGAGCGGAAAGCGCCCCCATGAGGGCGGCGCCACTGAGGGTCCCCCCACGAAGCCCCTGTGAAATGCGAGTCACCCGCTGCTGGATCGCAAGTGGCATTTCAAAATTGAAAAGCCCGAACATCGAGAGAGCAAACAGGATAAAAAGGCCGCTAAATGTCGAGATGACCCAAGGCTCTTGAAAATGGGCCTGAAGATTGTGCCCAAAAAGCCCCGCCACAATCCCGAAAACCATGTAGGTCAAGGCTGAGGAAACGACATAGCTCAGGGAAAGCAAAAATCCGCGACTGGAGGTCAATCGCCCCCCCTGCCCCACGATGATTCCGGAAAGAATCGGAATCATGGGAAAAACACAGGGTGTGAACGATAAAAGAATCCCCATTCCAAGAAAGCTCAACAGGGTCAACCCGAGGGATTTCTCTTTCAGTCCCTGAAACACCGAACACTGCTCAGAAAGTCCCTCGGTCTCTACGAAGCCTTCGGGCGCTTTCGCCGAACATTCCCCGACCGCCGGCGCATTCGCGGTTGAGGATTCGGGTGATCCAGGAGCCGCTGCAGGCACGCCCCGGGCATCCAAATCCATCGTCTGCGTCATTGGTGGGTAGCAGACCCCTCGGTCCGCGCAGCCCTGGAAATTCGCCGTAAACTTCACCACTTGGTCAACGCCCAACTCGCCCTCAAGCGGAATGGTCACGACCAAGTCATCACGAAAAATCTCGACTGAACCAAATTCCGCATCCTCATGCGGCAATCCGTGGGGTAATTCAACCCGCCCCAAAGAAACGGCTTTTTGGGATCCAATCGAAAAAGAAAACTTCTCACGATAGAGGTAATAGCCGGGCGCAATTCGCCAGCTCACCTCGATAGTGGATCGATTGAGAAGTCGCGCGGAAAATGGGAAGGCCCGCTCGGCGGGCAAGAGCTCTCGGGCGGGTGACAACTTGTCCAGAAAACTCGAGAGCGGTGATTCGTGTGATGCCGCCTGGGCAAGGCCCGGCAGCATCAACAGCATCAGTAAGAGTCCCAACAGCAAGGGAAACCCACGCGGTGAGCTCGCAAACAGGTTTTGATCAGCTAACGCACGGTTCATTCAGCCACCTCAAGCCCTAGGCCTTTCCGCATCCAGGCCAGATAATCCCTGGAGCCCTCTTTCACCGGCAAAACCAGGAACTCCGGCGTTTCATAAGGAACGATCTCGCGAATCATGTGTTCCAATGCAGAGAGTCTTGCCTCATGCGTCTTGATCAGGAGAAGATGTTCGCTCTCGCATTCGAGTGTTCCTTTCCATCGGTAGTGGGATTCCATGCCGGGAATGACATTGACACAGGCCGCAAGTTCCGACTCGACGAGACGCCGAGCCAACGCTCTTGCAATATCCGGATTTGGAGAAGTAGTTAGCACTACACATTCCTGCATTTCCATGTCCGCCTGCATCAAAAAATCGAATTTTAAAGAATTTGTCATTTAAAGAGTTGCACATGCCCTTTCCCCTCAAGATTACGCTGATCATCCTCCCATTTGTGGAACTCGCTCTCCTTGCCCAAATTGCGGCAGCCGCGGGCTTCATCCCGACGCTGGGCGTTCTCTTGATTGCAGCATCCGCCGGGGCCGCCATCATCCGGCTCCGGGGGCTTTCAGCCCTCCTTCACATGCAACGGAGCGCCCGATCCGGTCAGATCCTAGCGCGCGAGATCCTGAACGATGGCATATCCGCGGTAGGTGGGCTTCTTCTCATTATTCCGGGACCTCTTAGCGATATCCTTGGTGTCTTGCTTCAGTTTCCTCTGATTCAGAACGCTCTGGCGCAGTACCTGATCCAAAAAGGACTGGCCTCCATGGGAGCCCCAAGACAATCAGGCTCAGCAACCATCATTGAGGGGGATTTCACCCGATCACCAAACCCCCGCCAACACCTCGATTCCGATCATCGATAACCCCACCACCACAAGACGAGGCCAAAATGACCATTCAGGTGAACGACGTCCTGCCCAGCGGGCAACTCATTGAATGTGAAGAATTTGATCCTGCCAACGGCTGCCCGATCAACCCCAAGACGATCGATCCTGCAAATGAAGCCAAGGACAAATGCATCGTGATTTTTGGCGTGCCTGGCGCCTTTACCCCGACTTGCTCCCTCAAGCATCTCCCGGGATTTGTGTCCCACTTCAATGACCTCAAAGGAAAGGGGGTGGACGAGATCTGGTGCCTCTCCGTCAATGATCACTTCGTGATGGCGGCTTGGGGCCGGGAGCAAAACGCGATCGGTAAGGTTCGGATGATGGCCGATGGTTCAGCCGAATACTCCAGGACCCTGGGGCTGGACCGTGATCTCACTCCGAACGGCATGGGGATTCGGTGTCGCCGCTTTGCCATGATCGTGCAAAACGGCACCGTTACCTACCTCGGGATTGAGGAATCCGGAAAATTTGAGGTTTCCTCAGCCGAAGCCATTCTGGCTGAGGTCAGCTGAGATTTTTGCCTACTGATCAATCGCGATAATCCTGGGTACGTGCCTTCCTCCCTCGAAGGGCGTATCCAGGAATGTTTGGACAATCGTCTTGGCCATCTCCGGCGTCACAATGCGCTGACCTATGGCGACACAGTTCGCATCATTATGCGAACGGGTGAGAAACGCCGTTTGCTCATCAAAGGAATAGCCGCAACGACACCCCTTCACCCGATTCGCAACAATCGCCTCGCCATTGCCGCTCCCCCCCAAAACAATGCCTCTCTCCACCTCGCCTCTTGCAACGGCTTCGGCACAGGGGCGAATCCAGGTCGGATAGTCGGTTCTTTCATCGCTAAAACAGCCATAGTCGATCACCTCATGCCCTAAGGTGACCAGCCACTGTCTGAGCATTTCCTTATAGTCAAATCCGGCATGATCCGATGCAATCCCGATTTTCATGTTTTTCTCCATTCAACGTAGATAGAGCTGTTACGCCGGCGCTATGATGATCGCCCTTTGAGATGAGTTCAACGGATCCTGGAATCCGAGTGAGAGGCATGCATGCAAAAAGTTCGCTGGGGCATTCTCGGAGCCGCCCGCATCAATGAAAGACTTCTTCCCGCGATCCTTGCGGTTCCTCAGGCTGAACTGGTCGCCATTGGCAGTCGGAGGCCGGGGGCTGCGCTTGAAACACTCAAACGACTGGCCCCCGAAGCCCATCACGTCAAAACCTTTGACTCCCTCGAAGCGGTCCTGGAATGCGCCGAAATCGATGCCGTCTACATTCCGCTGGCCAATGCAGAGCACGCCACCTGGGTCCTTAAGGCCATCGCTGCAGGAAAGCATGTCCTCTGCGAAAAACCCTTAGCGACTCGCCCAGAAGACATTGTGGCCATTCATCAGGCCGCACGCGATCAAGGTGTTAGGGTCATGGAAGGCTTCATGTACCGGTTCCACCCTCAACACGAAAGAGTGCGTGAACTCATTGACTCTGGACTGATTGGTGAGGTTCGATCGGTTCGAACCAGTTTCTCCTTCATGATGAAACCGGCGCGCTTTTATCGGATTCAGTCGGACATCGACGCGGGCGGCGGAGCGATGTGGGACATCGGCTGCTACGCCATTCATTCAGCAAGAATGTGGATGCAAGGCCCCCCCCGATCTGTCACTGCGATGATGCACTGCGCCGAATCCGGCGCGGATCTTTCGACTAGTGGCATCATCGAATACGGCGAAGGTCGCAGGGCCCATTTTGACTTCAGCTTTGAATGCACCCGCAGATCAGAGTACGAGATCACCGGAACACTGGGAACCATTCGCTGCCCTACCGTGTGGCAATTACCGGGTGATGTCCCAGAAATTCACTGGCGAACGGAAGACGGTCGCAGGGGCGAAGAAAGCCCTGCCCCCTTTAACCATTTCGAACTTGAAGTTGCAGGTTTTTCAAGCGCCGTTCTGGCCGGTGACGATCCGCTCCTTCCTCTTGAAGACGCCTTGCTGAACTGCAAGGTCATCACGGCCGCCATTGAGTCAGCCAAAACCGGAAAGCACATTTGTATCGCGGACTAAAGCCCTCATATGCGCAAAGCTCCGGACCCTAAATCCTATGAATTTTTCCTCGCGACCTGGCAGGTCTATCGAAAGATCGTCGATGGAAACTACATGTATCACCGGGAGATTTTCAGAGAAATCCTGAACCTCATGCGCAAAGGGGCACATCGCCAGCCCACCATTCTTGACCTTGGATGTGGGGATGCAGGGACGATCCGCCCCATTCTTGAGCAGATTCCCTTTTCAAGCTACACCGGCGCTGATGCATCTCAGCCTGCGCTTGAAATCGCGAAAGAAGAACTCAAGGCCTTTGGTGATCAAATTGAACTTCAGTGCAGCGACATGCTGAGTTTCCTGAAGGCCAATACGTCAAGAAACTTTGAAGTGATATTAGCCAGCTTTTCCCTTCACCATCTCGATACGGAGCAGAAAAGGGATTTTCTGGCGCTTTGCAAGCAACGCTTGACCTCTAGAGGTCAACTGATCATCGTCGACGTATTTCGCAACGCACACCAGTCCAGAGAAGACTATTTGGACGCGTACTGCGAGGACATGAGCTACCGGTGGAGTTCACTGACTCCTGAGGAAGGCCAAATCGCCATTGAACATGTCCGAAACCATGACTTTCCCGAATCGCTCGAGAATTTCCTCCAGATCGCCGAGGAGGCAAGACTAAGCCTTCAGGAACTCCCCGTACGACATGGATACCATGCGCTGACGGCCTTTAGGGCTTGAGCACGGCTAGTGCGACGCGAGCTTCTTATAGTCAATCGATAACTTGAGACCGGCAAAACGTCCCTTTAGCCCGAGAATTTCATCCTTTGAAGGATCAAAGTAAAGCTTTGCCTCAGCAATTCTTCGATCCTCATACTCCTTGTCGACAGGCAGAGAGTCGGCCTTGAAGCGGTAAACCAGTACCCTCAACCCGTTTTCATCCAAAATGCTCTCCGGGGGCCCCATGACACGGGTAATATCAGCTGATTTTGGGAGGGCTGCAATCAATTTAGGGAGATCCTCCGGATCCACCTTCAGCTGGCGTTTATCCTGGTCGATCTTTCCGACCCCCAAAGAGCGAATAGAGGCCTCAAGAAAAGCAACCGGAGCCATCTCGACAAATAAAGGTGAGAAATCGAAGGCTTCGAGCTTATGCTCGCGTGTATAGGTCATCGCAAATGAAACCAGCTTGGTCTTTTGCTCCGGCGTCTTGGCTGGGTCGAGATGAAAATCGAGGTACCAGCGATAGCCACCATCGGCCAACTTTTCAATCCGGCTGGGCCTGAGTTTACTGAGATAAACAAAGTCCTCGCTCAAGAGCGTGGGCTTGTTGAAATGCACAATAAAGTGCTTTTCAACCACCTCGATTCGAATGTTTTCATCAAAATCAGCGAGCTGATTTTTGATTTCCAGCAGGCGAAACCAAACACATCCGGTCAAAAGGACAGCTAGAAAAAGAATAATCGCTCGCTTTGCGACAAATAGATTTTGAATCATTGTTTCCAAGGAAATGATTAGCGCAATGAAATGCACTCTACACCGGCTTTCCTTGCCGATGCGAGCGCTGAGCGATTATAATTCTCGGCTTGGAGGGTCGTTAGCTCAGTCGGTAGAGCATTGCACTTTTAATGCAGTGGTCGTGGGTTCGAATCCCACACGACCCACCATTCATTTCAAGAACTTCCAGAACCCACCAATTTTAGCTGCGTAACTTTTTGCGTAACTTTCTTGTTCCCGCCTCCCGGCAGTGCACTCAGTCGCAACATCGTTAGCGGCTTCATCTCAGAAAGCTTCTCAACTGCGTCGATCAGCTCCTGTATTCCGGCTGGCGAATAATGCAGCGTAATGTCCCCGGTCGTATGGTGCAGCAACACCTTACGCGTTTCGAGGGGAACATCTACAGATCGCAATCTTCTCCCGAAGGTATGCTTCAGGTTATGCGGTCCGCGACAATATTCACGTCCTTCCGGTAGCCCGGCTCGTCGCCAGGCACTCTTCCACGCCGTGGTATGGATTTTCTGCACCCGATGTCCCCGACAATTGAAGACATAGGGTGATCCGTTACCCCGACACTCATCTATCACCGTGCGCGAGATCCTGTTCAGAACGACCAGCTGATCTTCCTTGTTCTTTTCCCCAGGCCAGCGACCATCGGGATATTGCCGGGGACGCCCCGGAATAACGAACACTGAAGTCTCAAGCTCCGGGATCGGAATCTCCCAATCCCAGCGTAGCCAGCAAACACCCTGTTCTCTCAGCCCCGTATTGATCGCAAAGAGGGCCATTTGAGCAAGATATTTTGGCAACTCCCGAAACAGGGATGCCTGCTCATCCCAGTTCAAGGGATAAGGAATGGCGCTGTCTTCCCAGTCCGGAAGCGTCAACAGGGGCGGTGTCATCAAATAGGGACGATTGTCGGGAGTTCTCCAAACCCTCGACGCAAGCGTCAAAATCCGCCGTACCACCGCCAGTTCACGCGCAACCGTGGAGCTTTTGATCCCCGACTTGCGGCGTTTCTGGATATAACCTTGAAGAGTTCCCTGATGAATTTCAGGCAATGTGAGGTGACCCACTTCGGGAACCAAACGTTCTAGGGCATAGATATCACGCCCGATACTCCGCTTGGTCGCCTCATGAAGATGCCGCGCTGCAGCATCTCTAAAGGTCATGACTCCTTCCTCAATTCGAGAAGCCTTTTCAAAGGCTTCTTTAATCAGGGAATGAAACCGCTCTTCTGCCTTTTCAGCTTCGCTTTTGCCAAAGCCAGTTCTTTCGAAAACTCGTCCAAAACCCTTGACGCGCTTGTCGATGATCCATTGCTTACCATCGAATTGAAGCCCAGGTGTTTTTCGCATCGTGTCTTACCTCCAATGCGTCCTGGCCTTCCGTTGCAGGACTTATGTTCATCGGCCCAGAGGTCCAGGTCAAGTCTGTCGAATGCAATTCCCTGCTCTCCGATCGGAATCTCTACTAAATGGGGACGGACCTCGGTGTTAAAGCGATTCCTGTCCATGCCAAGGTAATAAGGCGCATCCCGGAATCGGATAAATCTCGGTGAGAAGGAAGGACTTTTTCGGGAAAACGCATGACCTTCTTCATTTCTCACAACGCGATCCCCAAAAACCGATCGTCTCAGTCCAGAGGGAGACCGGACCACAGATTCGGGTCGGCAATCTGGGGATTGCGCAATTGAAGATCCTTGTGGATGTGACTTTCATGTTGACCTCGTAATTCATTGGGTAATGGTGAGCCGCCAATCAGACTTCCCAAGCAGAAGTTCACTGCAGGTTCACGCGCGTGAACCTGGGTGACCTAGGTTTCCGTTTTCGAAACTCAGGTTCACTGGCGGTGCACTGATACGTGCTTGAGAAAGATTACGAGGCGAGAAAGGAACTTCCTGCGGGAATGATGGCTAATTTCTTAACCATTCCTACAGAACCCTCTTAAAAAGGATGGAAAACTATCCACAGTTCGATGTGGACATCGGCTGAAGCTCAGGATGATGGGTAGCAACCGAAGAGTTTTCAACAAAAGAGTTGGACTCAAACGCCGTCATTTTTCATGGACGGCATACCAAGCGCCATCAACATGCCGCCTCTCACCCTTTAGCTAAGCCGATCAGCACCACAAACGGCTGGAGCCCACGGATAGCGGGCTCTTCAAGACCTTCCTCCGGTATGCAAGATCTCGCCATCCGGAGGCAGAGGGCGTCCAGGAATGCGCAATCAAAAAAACTATTCCACCGTATCTATTATGTGGAATATCTCTGATGAACAAGTTTGCAGATTCAAATGGCTACCGGGATCACCGGGACATCACCCCCATTATCGAATGGATATCAGGCGCCTTTGCCGATCTTGAGTACCAGGGGCAATCGATGGTCGACCTCTACTGGAACCGCCTGAGGGAAGGTCGTGTTGGGCGATACCGCAATGAGTTAGGAACTGTGGGACTGAGGATGCGTCGCCGGGCGAATGGGGCCTTCAGCATTCAGTGGTACCACATGGCCTACCT
>JBDKLO010000097.1:0-2866 GCA_039795615.1 Pseudomonadota bacterium | reverse complement strand
AGGATGATGAGGCTGTTTTTCCAGATCGGAAAATAATTACGCATGATTTCTGCCTAGTGAACAGGTCGGTCGGGCAACCGAGAGGCGATGGAGACCCTTAGGCCTTTTCTGACTTCTTTCTGACCTTGAAGGTCCCCTTGGGGAGCATCGAGGTGATGGCGCTACGCTGCACGTGGACATGAACGTTGTCGGAAAGCTCAAGTTCAACGAAGTTGTCATCCAGCTCAACCACACGACCGATCAGCCCGCCGTTGGTGACGACTTCACTGCCCTTAACCAGGGCTTCGACCATCTTCTTGTGTTCCTTGACCTTGCGCTGCTGCGGCATGATGAAAAGGAAATAGAAAGCCGTCATGATGCCGAGCGGCAGGATCAGGCCAACAAAACCGGGATCCTGTGCCGCAGCCGGTGCAGCTTCAGCCCATGCTTCCGAAATGAAAAAACTCATGTGCGTTCTCCTCGAGACGGGGGAATCCAAAACCGCAATTATGCCACAGAATCCTCAGAACGCCGGCGCCAAAAGTCTTCGACAAAGGACGCAAGCTGTCCTTGTGCAATGGCTGCCCGAAGACCCTGCATCAATTCCTGATAGTAGTAGAGGTTATGGATGGTATTCAGCCGGGCACCGAGAATCTCGTTGCACTTGTCGAGATGACGAAGATAAGCACGACTGTAATTCCGGCACGTATAGCAGGCGCACTCAGGATCGATAGGCCCTGTATCTTCCTGATGAACGGCATTCCTGAGCCTCAGAATGCCATTGCGGGTAAAGATGTGGCCATTTCGGGCATTCCGTGTCGGCATGACACAATCGAACATATCGATCCCGAGAGAGACCGCTTCCACGATATCCTCGGGCGTTCCGACGCCCATCAGGTAGCGCGGCTTGTCCTGCGGCAACCGCGGGAGAACGGTCTCAAGAACCCGACGGCGATCCTCCTTGGGTTCCCCGACAGAAAGTCCGCCGATGGCGTAACCATCGAAACCGATGTCCAGCAATCCTTCAAGGGATGCGATGCGAAGGTCCTCGTAGACCCCACCCTGAACAATCGCAAACAGCGCCGAAGGACTGTCGCCATGGGCCGCCTTGCTGCGGGCGGCCCAACGAAGCGACAACTCCATCGAAGCTTTGGCCTCCTCCCAGGTGGCGGGATAGGGCGTGCATTCATCAAAGATCATGACGATATCGGAGCCCAGCGCCCTCTGGACCTGCATCGACTCTTCCGGGCCCAAAAAGACGGTATCTCCATCGATCGGCGACTGAAATTTGACCCCCTCTTCAGTGATCTTGCGCATGGCGCCCAGACTGAAGACCTGAAAACCGCCGGAGTCTGTGAGGATCGGACGATCCCAGTGCATGAAATCGTGGAGGTCACCATGCTTTTGAATCGTGGCGGTTCCTGGACGCAGCATGAGGTGGAAGGTATTGCCGAGAATAATCTCCGCACCGATGTCTTTGAGCTCCTCCGGCGTCATCGCCTTCACGGTGCCATAAGTTCCTACCGGCATAAACGCGGGCGTCTGGACATTGCCCCGAGCAAAGGCGAGCTCCCCTCTTCGGGCGACGCCATCGACCCCCATGGTTCTGAACTGCATTTTTTGAACTCCCTTAAACCAAAACGGCCCGCTTGATGATCAAGCGGGCCGAAGGGTCAGCACTTGGCTGGCATTTGGTGCGGATGGTCGGACTTGAACCGACACGACTTGCGTCACTACCCCCTCAAGATAGCGTGTCTACCAATTTCACCACATCCGCGTTTTAAACTTTTCCCCGGTCGGGGGAGAGCGTCCGAGGACTATTTCTTCTTGTCCTGAGACTTGGTCGGCTTGGGTACATCAGCCTTTTCGGCAGGCTTGGGCACATCGGCCTTCGCCGGAGCTTGCGTCGCCGGGGGCGGAAGATCAGCCTTAGCCGGCTGGGTTGCCCCGGGGACATCCATGATGTCCTGTCCCTTATTATCCCTGTTGCTGGCCAGATAGGCAAGACTGAGGCTGGTGACAAAGAACACGGAAGCCAGGATGGCCGTGGTCCGCGACAGGAATGACGCTGCGCCTCGCGCACCGAAAACCGAGCTGGATCCGCCACCACCAAAGCCAGCACCCGCATCGGCACCACGGCCTTGCTGGAGCAGGACCAGGCCAACGATCGCAACGGCGATCAGCACATGAACGATCAGGATGAACTGGTACATTGGGTATTCCCGTCAGACAGCCAGGGCAATGGAAAGGAAAGACTTGGCATCGAGCGCGGCACCGCCGATCAGGCCACCGTCCACATCGGGAAGACCAAACAGCGCAGCTGCATTGTCGGCCTTGACGCTCCCACCGTAAAGAATCTGCAGGCCCTCAGCCACTGAAGCATCCAGGGCCGCAATCTTGCTACGGATATAGGCATGAACTTCCTGAGCCTGTTCGGGACTTGCGGTCAGCCCCGTGCCAATAGCCCAAACCGGTTCGTAGGCAATGACGGCCTTCTTCAGCGACTCAACACCGCTCAGAGAGAGGACGGCAACCAGCTGCTCATCAATCACGGAGAAGGTCTTGTTGGATTCGCGCTCTTCCAGCGTCTCACCGACACACAGGATCGGAGTGACACCGTGCTCGATCGCCTTCGCGTAGCGAACCGCAATCAGGTTGTCAGATTCGCCATAAATCGCGCGGCGCTCGGAATGTCCGACCAACGCCAGAGACACGCCGAATTCCTTCAGCATGGGGGCGGAAATTTCACCGGTGAACGCACCAGCGTCCTGATTGGCGACGTTCTGAGCACCGAGGCGAATGGACTTGCCCTTCAGCGCTTCAGCAACTTCAGGAATAAAGATCGTTGGCGGGCAGATGCCGACATCAGCCTTCGCATCCGCAGGGA
>JBDKLO010000096.1:0-10327 GCA_039795615.1 Pseudomonadota bacterium | reverse complement strand
CGCTTGCTGGATCAGTCGATCCGTCAGCGTGGGTATACCGAGCATTCGCGTCCCGCCTTGCGGCTTCGGAATGTCTACTCGGCGGACAGCATTGGGAACGTAGGTCCCCGCCATCAGGTGGCCTTTGATCGATGGCCAGTGTCGTTGCAAGTGCGCCTTGAACTCTTGGACACCGATGTCATCGACACCTGCCGCCCCTTTATTCCTAACCACTCGCTCATAGGCCTTCACGAGGTTACCGCGTTCGCACACGGCCTCCATCAGGACCGTTGACTCCGCTTTCGTCCTCAGTGGGTTCGCCGCTGTCATCTCCACACGCCCTGCATACCACCTCAGATTCCGTCTGGGTCTCTTTGCAAGCGCCTCACCTCCTGATGAGTTCCTGTGTTCATAGATTTCAACGAGATATCCATGCCTACTCACGTTTCTTCACGTTCGGCCCTTCAGTGCAGGCGCACCTACTATGGCCTCTGCTGACTTCCTGATGGATATCCCAACGCCTCGCGACGTCAGTAGCACTAGGGCCACCATCAGGATCTCCCCGGGTATTACGCAATTACCTTCCCGCTTATGCCTGTCGGATATACGCCATGGTGTTCCGTGCAAGTATTGGGCTTTGTTGATACCAGCCAACTCACCCCACCATAACGCCTCGTATCCGCTTCCTGTTCGTCAGGCCAGCGCTTTGCCTTCGGCTTCCTCCAGATTCGCAGTTACCCACGACACCCTTGCCGTTCGGCTAACTCTTCCCCTTGCCGGGTGAGTAGAGGACTTTCACCTCCAAGTAATTGCGCCCTGCCGGGCGCACTGAAAGAAAAAGACCCGCCCCTTTTCGGCGGGTCTTTTTTTGGGG
This sequence comes from Pseudomonadota bacterium, assembly GCA_039795615.1. Classification (GTDB taxonomy): domain Bacteria; phylum Pseudomonadota; class Gammaproteobacteria; order Methylococcales; family Methylococcaceae; genus UBA6136. Next base: position 9,474 of record JBDKLO010000096.1, on the reverse strand, counting down.
CGACTCTGTACGGAACCCCCGCCGTTCAATCTCTAGTAGATTTCGAACTCTCGCATCATGCCAAGGTCCTCATGTTCGAGGTTATGGCAGTGGTACATGAAACGACCCCTGAAATCCTCAAAGGGTTTGATCAGTCGGATCTTCTCACCCGGCATCAATAGCACCGTATCCTTGAAGCCACTGGTAATCAGCCCCTCCTTGACCGTTTCGTAGTCGCTGGCATCATCGCCACTCAGGGATCGGCTCAAGACCTGAAATTGCTGGCCATGGAGGTGGATGGGGTGGGCCATCGACATCATCATGCCCATGCCTCCTCCCATACCTCCCATCATCCCCATGCCTCCGCCATGATCCATGCCCGACATGGGCTGGTCTTTCTCACCTGATTCCCCATGCTTCATTCCGGCCATATTCCCCATCATGCCACCCATCATCCCGCCACCGTGCTGCATCCCCTTCATCCCTGGATCGGCTGAAGCGCCATGGTTCATGCCCGATGCGTTGCCCGCCCCCATATCATGTCCTTCCTTGGCACTCTCTTGGGATGCTTCACCCTGGCTGGCCCCGTGCCCCCCATGGGCATGGGAGATTTCGACCAGCTGTAGGGTATTTAAAGGAACCCGTTCAAAGGGCTGGATATCGTCATAGGCGTAGGGACGGCCATTGAGCAGCATGGAACCTGGCCCCTCGGAGATTCCGATCGGAATCGGGTGATCCGGGTTAGCGGTATCGCTCAGGCGGTAAGACCGGTAGCGACTGAGTTGAGTCGGCATGCGGGTACTCTCGGAAATCACTCGCGTGATCCGGAACCGGGCAATCGAATATTCCGAGCCAATGGGCAAGTCGTGATGGCCCATCATGCCGCCCATCATCCCGCCACCCTCGCGAGCACCATGGGCCATGCCACTCATTTTGGCCATCATGGCCTCATGCATCTTAGGAAGTGCGCCTTTGAAAGCAAGGCTTTTCAAAACCAGTTCGCTGCCGAGCCCCCGACCGGTGAAATCCATCCAAAGATCGAGACGCTCTCCTGGGGCCAGCATCACATAGGGACGAATTTCAGGACTTTCCAGTAATCCCCCATCGACGCCCAACACCGAAACGGCGGTGCCATCGGACCAGGCCAGCTTGTAGATCCTGGAATTCGAGCCATTCATGACCCTCAGTCGGTACGCCCTTGTCGAGACGTCAAATACCGGATCCGACTTGCCGTTGACCAGCACTCGGTTACCCGCAAAACCCAACGTACGGTCATGCTTGGTCCTGCCGTAAACCAGCTGATTGTTTTCATCAAAGCGGCGGTCCTGAATGACGAGGGGGAGTTCAAATTCCCCCGCCGGAAGACCCAGTTTTTCCTCTTCAGCATCCCGAATCAGAATGCCGCCCGCAAGGCCGTAATACACCTGAGTGGCAGTTCGCTCATGCGAGTGCGGATGGTAGATATGGAGCCCCGCCCGATTTTTGATTTCAAATTCGTAGACCCGAACCTCCCCCGGAAGGATGGAATCGGAAGGATGACCATCCTGTTCAGCAGGGACATGAAGACCGTGCCAATGCACAATCGACTCTTCCGGAAGTTCGTTCTTGAAATGAATGCGGACTTTCTGGCCGGTCCGGAACTGAAGCAACGGCCCAAGGTAGGAGCCGGGAATCTCGATCACGGCATCCTTAGGTCCCGTCATCACTTTGGCTGAATAACTGAAAACGCCCGTGGGTTTGCCAGGGAGAATCTGAGCCTGACTGGATCGTGCAACAAGATCCAGTTCGACATCCGGTTTGAAGGAAGGATCGGCCTTGACGGCACCCCGGCCCTTCGGACTCTTCATTTCCATCGCATCCAACCAGGATGGAAACGAAACGGCACCGGCCACTCCAAGACCGGTCAGTTGCATGAAGCGTCGACGCGAAGAAGGGAAATTGTGGCTCATATTGCGCTCCGAATCGTTGTCTTTTTTATGGTCGCGGATGATGGAACCTGTGACCCCGCCATCCGGGCTAATCCCATACAGATTGTACGCCTTTATATATCAGCATTCGCTAATTGTTTTATCTTATGGCGTGCTCTGCGAGAGCCCAGGCCACATGCTCTCTGACGACCGGGGACGCATCATCGGCCCGGGATTTCAGTCCGTCCACAATCTTTGAACTGGAGGGAGCATTACCCAGGCCAATTGCGAGATTTCTAAGCCATGACTCATACCCGATGCGGCGGATCGCTGAGCCTTCCAGTTTTCGATTAAATTCCTCTTCGGACCAGGCAAATAATTCGATCATGGAGACTCGATCCAGGCCCTGACGGGGCAGAAAGCCTGCCTCCCGCGTGATACGCGCGTAACGATTCCAGGGGCACACGAGTTGGCAGTCATCACATCCGTACACCCGATTACCGATGGACTTTCGAAATTCCATTGGAATCGTTCCCTTTAATTCGATGGTGAGATATGAAATACAGCGGCGGGCATCGAGCTGATAGGGAGCAACAATCGCGGCCGTTGGACAGGCCGTGATGCAAGCCGTGCAGCTTCCGCAATGGGCAGAAACCGGGCTGTCTTCGGTTAGAGGTAAATCCGTCACGATTTCCCCCAAAAAGAAAAAACTGCCGGCCTGTCGGTGAATCAGGTTGGTGTGTTTCCCGATCCAGCCAAGTCCTGCATCCTGCGCAAAGGACTTTTCAAAAAGGGGGGCACTGTCGGAGAAGACCCGATATCCAAAAGGGCCGATCGCCGACTCCATCCGGCTTGCCAGCTTCTGAAGGCGCTGGCGTATCAGCTTGTGGTAATCCCTGCCCAAAGCATAGACCGAGACCGCCGCCTGGTCCCCTTCGGCAAGACGCGCCAGGGCTTCCAAAGGCGTCATTGGGAGATAATTCATTCGGACCGATAAAACGGACAGGGCTCCAGGAATCCATTGTGAGGGATTGGCCCTGAGATCCCGATGGTGGGCCATGTACGCCATTTCACCCTGTCTTCCACGCGCCAACCAGTCATCGAGGAACCGAAGGGCCTCTTGGGTCTCAAGGCGAGCGACCCCCAGATGGTCAAACCCGAGTTCAGCGGCCCACGTCTTAAAGTTCAGACGAATTTGTCTCAGATCCACGGCCATAGAGAAGAAAAAAACGAACCCATCGTAGAATGTCGACACTCCCTCCATCATAGCTGTCTCTCCATGGATTTTCCGTCAACGCCGCGCATCCCCTTGTTTACCTCGAAGGCTGTTCGAGCGATCGATGCAGAGGCCATTCACCGTCTGGGCGGAAATGGCATCGACCTGATGGAGCGCGCCGGAGCGGCTGCCTTTGAGTGCATCATCCAATGGCGCCCCCATGCACGCACCCTCTCGGCCATGGCAGGCCGCGGTAACAATGGGGGTGATGCCTATATTGTGGCCCGACGGGCACTAGAGGCCGGCTGGGATGTTCGGCTCTACCCTTCAAGCCCAGACGAGCTCCCGCAGGGTGACGCCGCCATCGCACGGGAACGTTACCTTGCCGCGGGCGGCCCCATCCTCAACTTTATTCCGGAAGATTTCGAAGCCGTTGAGATTCTGGTCGATGGTCTCTTTGGAACCGGTCTGGATCGGCCAATCGAAGGTCACGAGGCCCTCATTATCGAAGCCGCCAACCGCTACCGGGAGCGTGGATTGGGGCATGCCACGAACCGCCGCACACTCATCGCACTGGATATTCCCTCCGGGCTTCATGCCGACCGGGGGTGCATTCTGGGAACCGCGATCCGGGCCGATCTCACCATCACCTTTGTTCAGCCAAAACCTGGACTTTTCACCGGCATGGGTCCAAGCTGCGCAGGACACGTGTTCGTGTCTCCCCTTGGCATCGATGCCGATGTCCTCAGGCAACAAAAGCCATGTGCCGAATTGACGGGATGGATTCAATCCGCTCCCCTGCCCCGATCGCGCGAGAGCCACAAGGGCAGTTTTGGTCATGTTCTTCTCGTGGGCGGCGCCCCTGGGTACAGCGGCGCTGTCCGTCTGGCTGGAGAGGCGGCGCTGAGAACCGGTGCGGGCCTCGTGAGTGTGGCCACTCATCCCGACCATGCGGCCCCCCTCAATCAGGGAAGACCTGAACTCATGGTCCGCGGCGTGGATAACGCCGAGGAACTCGACTCCCTTCTGGAGAAGGCCACGGTCGTCGCGATCGGCCCAGGACTTGGGCAATCCGGCTGGGGCAAAGCCCTTCTCGATCGAATTCTTGCAGTTCCTCTGCCTCTCGTGGTGGATGCTGATGCCCTTAATCTTCTGAGCGAACCACCACCAAGAGCCGCGCCATGGGTCCTGACCCCGCATCCTGGCGAGGCCGCAAGGCTTCTGGGCCAATCCTCTCATGAGATTCAGGAAAACCGTTTCCTCGCCGCCTTGGCTCTGTCTGAACGTTTTGAAGCCAGCATCGTTCTCAAAGGCGCGGGCAGCATCGTCGCAGAAAGGGGCCGATTGCCCCGAGTGATCCCGCTCGGAAACCCGGGCATGGCCTCAGGTGGAATGGGAGACGTCCTGACCGGAGTCATCGCAGCATTGATGGCGCAGGGCCTTGAAGCATTTGAAGCCGCAACACTCGGTGTCCTTCTCCACGGTGGAGCCGCCGACGCGCTGGTACAGGAAGAGGGTGAACGGGGCCTTCTTGCCCTCGATCTTCCCCCAAGGATCCGTCTCCTCCTGAACACACCTTCACGACTTCAATCCCCCCGATGGCCGAGCTTTTGTCCCTGACCTCGCCCATTCCACTCCGGGACGAAGCAGCAACCCTCGCTCTGGGGGCGGAACTTGCTCATCGCATTCAGCCAGGCAAGGTGGTATTCCTGCATGGCAATCTCGGCGCCGGCAAAACCACCCTCGTTCGGGGTTACCTTCGAGCCCTGGGTCACACCGGCGCAGTCAAAAGCCCTACCTTTACGCTCGTTGAGGAGTACCTTCTCACCCCGGTCAGGGTGTTTCATTTTGACCTCTATCGCTTGAGCGACCCGGAGGAACTGGAGTGGATGGGCATTCGAGACTATTTTTCGGCGGACTCGATCGTCTTCGTTGAGTGGCCCGAACGAGGCGCAGGCTTTCTGCCCCGAGCGGATTTCGAAATCACCCTGATCTATGATGGGGCATCCCGAATCGCTGAACTTTCGGTTTGTGACCCCAACGCCAACCTTTCGCCAACCCCATGATCCTTCGACTGGTCCTTTTGAGTCTCTTGCATCTCGTCTCACAGGCGCCGCTGGCAGCCCCGGCCCCCGTTCACACCAAACCTTTTGTCGTCGTGATTGATGCAGGGCATGGCGGCAAGGATAGCGGCGCCATTGGCCCCTCAGGAGTTCAGGAAAAGGAAATCGTCCTTTCTATTGCGCGGCGTCTCAGGGACTTCATCCGCGCAGAATCAGGCATGAAAGCCGTCATGGTGCGTGGCGATGACCATTTCGTGGATCTCAAGCGCCGGGCAGAAATCGCCCACGAAACAAAAGCCGATCTTTTCATTTCGCTCCATGCCGATGCTTATGAGGATGGCGCCGTCAAAGGCTCAACGGTCTTTGTTCTCTCGGAAAATGGAGCATCCAGTGAAGCGGCCCGCACATTGGCGGACCGCGAAAACGCCGGTGAAGTCGGCGGGGTCGATCTCGGTGCTGAGGATGCCATGGTGGCCTCCGTTCTGGTCGATCTGTCCAAGAACGCCAATCGGGAAGCCAGCGAGAAAGCCGCACGCTCTGTCATGCTGTCCTTGGCGCATGACTTTAAAATTCATAATCCCACTGTCCAGAAGGCGGGCTTCAGGGTGCTCAAATCTCTGGATGTTCCCTCTCTCCTGATCGAAACCGGCTTTATCTCAAGCCAGGACGAAGAAAGCCGCCTCTCGGATCCCAAGCAGCAGGAGCGTCTTGCAAGAGCCATATTTAAGGGGATTCAGGCGCTGAAACCCCGCTAGGATTAAGACAAGCCCCACGCAACAGATTCAACAGATTCGGTCACAAATCCTTCTTATTTCCGCCACGAATTCGCAACAACTCGTAAATAAACTTCGAGCGTCTGCCAAGCCCGTTGGAACCACAGGCGCACCTTCGCACTTTTTATAACGACAGAATTCACGGAAATCACATGAAAAAGCTTCTTCTGACCCTCGCTACGGGGGCCATGGTCATTGCCGCAGGCAATGCCACCGCCTTGGACCGTTTTGCAGATAACTGGGGCTCCAATAAACCGATCACTCTGGCTGTTTTCGGCGATTGGCCCTACAACCAGTTGCTTCTGGATAACGCAAACCTGCTGATCAACTCGGTGAATACCTCAATCCCCAAGGTCAGCCGTGTCATGCATGTGGGTGATATTCATTCCGGCAGCATGCCCTGCACCAGCGCCGGCATCCTGCCGACCATCAGCACGGCTAATCCCGGCTGGAACCAAAATGTCTTTCATGCGTTTCAAGCGTTTGAGGCACCTGTCGTCTATACCCCAGGGGACAATGAGTGGACCGACTGCCAGAAAACCAAGCAATTCAGCTCTGGTGCGCCTCTGAATGAACTCAATTCGGTCAGGACGCTCTTTTATGCCCGACCAGGAAAGACGCTGGGGCTCAACTCTGAAAATGTCCTGAGCCAAGCCATCAACTTTGACACGGCCTATCCGACCGATGCGCAATATGTTGAAAACGTCATGTGGGCAACCAATCACACGGTTTTCCTGACCCTGAACATGCCGGGTTCAAACAACGATACGTTGCCTTGGGCCGCGCCTTTCTCTAACCCGTCGGCTCAGGCCCAGGAAGTCGCTCAACGGACTGCTGCGGACATTCGGTGGATGCAGCAGGCCTTTGCTACCGCAAAGCGAAAGGGCGCACGAGCGGTAGTCATCGGACTTCAGGCGGATATGTGGGACCCGGCGGCTGTCGCCACGGGCGGTGATGGATTAAACAACTACACTGGATTTGTTCAGGCTCTGGCCACCGAAGCGCTTGCCTTCGGCAAGCCGGTCCTGCTGTTGAATGGCGACTCCCACGTCTATGGCTACGATCAGCCTCTGGCCGATCCCACCAGCGCTTCCGGGAAAATCCATAAAACACCGGCGGTGACCAACCTGACCCGGATTACGGTTCAGGGTTCGACCAATGCGCCGGCTGAATGGCTTCAGTTGACCATTGACCCGACTAAACCGGCGAATCCTTTCTCCTGGACCAATGTCCCCTACTGCACGGATCCTTTGAAGACCTGCAACTAAGGCATCCTTCGCTTCGAAAAACCCGGCTTTTTAAGCCGGGTTTTTTTATTCCCGGTAAAATTCAAGGGCTGCGATTTCTCTCACCATCAGTTGCTCATGGCCGAAAAGAATCAAACCCGGGTGGTCTATACCACTGGCATTGGAAGAATGTGTCCTGCGTGCGGAAAACCCCTTGAGGGCTGTATCTGTCGACAGCAGGCCGCCCAACGTCCTCAAGGGGACGGCATTGTCCGTATTCGGCGGGAGACCAAAGGTCGAAACGGCAAGGGCGTGACGGTGATCACCGGCGTCCCCCTGGAGGAAGCGGCGCTTCAGGCACTCGGAAAGCAGCTCAAGGCGCGTTGCGGCACCGGAGGAACCGTAAAGGACGGCCATATCGAGATTCAAGGGGATCATCGAGACCTCATCCTGACCGAGCTGACCAAGCTAGGCTGGACCGTAAAAAAAGCGGGCGGTTGATCACCGCCCGCTTTTTACATCCCGGAGACCCTGCTGCCTTTCGGCAGCAAACAGGTTTTACTTCGCCGGGACGAGAATCGTAGGATTGAAGTAGGCCGCCGGATACTTCGGATCCGCTTCGTGGGCCACAGCGGCCAGGGCCGCAGGCGCCGCAACGCCACCCGCACTCGGGGTCGTAGCCAGTGCACCATGAGTCGCCTCAATCAGTTCCGCATTGGAAAAAATCACAGACGGCTGGAAGTTGTAAGCCGGATACTTGTCTTCGCTGGCAGCAACAGGATTTACAGACATCGCTGAAGCCAGCAACGTTACAGTTGCCAGAGTCTTGAACATGGTCATTTGGTTATCCTCCATCCAATAAATCTTTTAATTGATCGGGCTACAGGGCACGAGATCCAATCCAGGCCTGTACCGCAATGATCACCCGATGACTTACCGTTTCTGTCCCATCTCTGGCGAAAACGGACGGGTTATCCCGAGGTCACCCCACATGGCGTACTTTATCCGAAATTCTCCCGATACGGAATTTGCCCGCGCACAAACAATCCATGCTTTCTGACTAAAAGAGACCCGTAATGTTCCCGTGATCATCCACATCAATCGACTCGGCGGCGGGAACCTTGGGGAGTCCTGGCATGGTCATGATGTCCCCGGCAATCGCAACGACAAAGCCTGCGCCATTGGCAAGCCGCGCTTCGCGGATATGGACATTGTGTCCAGTCGGCGCCCCACGCTTGAGGGGGTCCGTCGAGAATGACATCTGTGTTTTCGCCATACACACAGGGTATCCCGGGTAGTCCAGACTCCAGGCCTCGAGTTGCTGACGCACCTTAGGGTCGATCGTGACACTGGCCGCACCGTAGATCTTGGTCGCAATCGTTTCAATTTTCCCGACCAGAGACAGGCCATCTTCGTAGACAAAACGATGCTGTCCGGGCGCCTGATCCACCTGTGCGGCGACCACCCGGGCCAGATCTTCTGCACCCTGCCCGCCTTCTGCCCAGTGCCTGGCGATCACCACCTTGACGCCCAGGGCCTCACACTTTGCCTTGAGCAAAGCGATCTCCGCCTCCGTATCGAAGGTGAAATGATTGATCGCTACAATGCAAGGCAGACCATAGTGGGTCTGGATATTTTCGATATGCCGTTCGAGATTGGAAAATCCATTTTCGAGGGCAGCGACGTCTTCCTGATTAAGGGCTTCACGCGCCACCCCGCCATGGAATTTCAATGCCCGTATGGTGGCGACCAGAACGACGGCCGAGGGATTCAGGCCGGCCATACGGCACTTGATGTCGATAAACTTTTCCGCGCCCAGATCTGCACCAAAACCCGCTTCCGTCACGACATAATCGGCCAGCTTTAGCGCCGTTCGGGTGGCGGTTACAGTATTGCAACCATGGGCGATATTGGCGAAAGGTCCGCCATGAATCAGTGCCAGATTATTCTCCAGTGTCTGCACCAGATTCGGCTTGATCGCGTCCTTGAGCAAGGCGGCCATCGCACCGTGAGCCTTGAGATCACGGGCATAGATCGGTGTTTTGCCATCGAAGTGATACGCAACAATGATGCGCCCAAGCCGCTCCTTGAGATCCTTGAGGCTCCGCGCAAGACAGAGGATCGCCATGACTTCAGAAGCCACGACGATATCGTAGCCCTCTTCCCGGAGGTAGCCATTGGCGGTCCCTCCCATCCCGACCACGATCTTGCGCAGCGCCCGGTCGTTCATGTCCACAACCCGCTTCCACTGGATTCTGCGGGGATCGATACCCAGGCTATTGCCATGGTTGATGTGATTGTCGATCAGCG
>JBDKLO010000095.1:0-4995 GCA_039795615.1 Pseudomonadota bacterium | reverse complement strand
CCCGCGGAAAGGATTGTCTACCGCGGCGACCAGAAATACGACGCAACCCACAAATCCTCCAAAGGTTCCGGTCAGGAGCAGGTGAAGGCGTCGCGAAGAAACGTGGAAAAAATAGGCGATGAAGATCGTGGCAAAGGTTCCACCGAGGATCGCAAGCCAGAAAACTGACGGGATTCCGGTATCGATGGCCGCAAGGCGCGCCCGACGGGCTTCAATGAGCTTGTTGAAAGCGGTCAGGGCTTCGGCCTGAAGGGTCTGCTGCTCCGCATTCTTGGGGTGATAGCTCGCAAGGACCGCGTGGAATCGGGAGAGCATGCGTCCGCCTTCCCGGGGCCGTTCTCCCCGTTTGTGAGCAGGCCAGGCCACGTTGATGACAAAGTTCAGATAATCCTTCAAATGGCCCTGAAGCTGCCCCTTGGCGGGTTGTTCCAGTGTACTGATATCACGGTAAAGCGCCGCAATGGATGCGGACTCCTTGCCCGCGATCGCATCAACGCTCTGGTAGTTATCCCAGGCCGCGACGGCAACAAGCCCGACCAAAAGTCCGTAGATTACGCCGATCCCTGCAAAGAAACCGTTCACGGTTTCATTGGTCCCTTCCGAAATCCGAAACTTGTTATAGATCCGGGTCCGCGTCAGCGAGAGACCGCCGGCTGAGATCAGGATGAAAAGCAAAATGGTTCCAAGTCCGAACTTCCAGGTCGGAAGATCGTAGATCCAGTAGAAAGACATCAAGGCAAGCCCCTTCTTTTTCGGTGGGTCTGTTCAGACAGCGCCTGAAGGCTCTGTCCGAGGTTGAAAGCATAGGATAGCGGTGGAGTCCTCCGGCTTAAAGTCAAAAGGCCACAGAACTGCGTATGAAAAGCGATTTGAACGAGACCGCCTTGATCCCCGTCTTTCGTCCTGGAGGGTCCCTTCAGGCGTGGCGCGCGAAGGATAAGCCTGAATGAGCGCAAGCTCACTGATGACACCCCCAATAGGGCATTCGGCTTCACCTGCTTCAGTAGCTTAATTCCAGCCGGTAGATCGAGCGCAGTGAAACCTCAAAGGCTCGAGAGTGAGAAGTTGTTTGCTCTCATCCTGATTCGCACCATCTTGATCTGATAGATTGGGTCATGCGTCACCGAATCCTCCTTCTCATTCTCCTGCTGGGCCTTGGGACTGTTTTAGGTGGCTGGGGCGCAGTACAGAATGGCCTGCTGGGCCCCTGGTGTGAACTTGCTGCGGGGCTGAGTGCCAGACTCATGCATCTTCTGGGCAGCAATGTCGTTCAATCAGGGGCAGTCCTTCAAGATCCCCAGTCGCACAAAGCCATCATGGTTTCCTGGGGCTGTTCGGGCGCGGATGCCACGTTTATCCTCATTTCAGCCATCCTCGTTTATCCCGCGTCCGTCAGAGCCAAGCTTCTGGGATTGATGACGGGATTTGCTGCGGTGCAGGGACTCAATCTCGTTCGCATCATTACGCTCTATGAGCTCAATCGCTACAGCGAGCCACTCTTCAACTTTGCTCATGCGTATCTGTGGCAAGGCTTGTTGATGCTGGATGTTCTGGTTTTTTTGTTGTTATGGCTTCGTTGGCAGAGAGACAGATGAACGATGGACTAAAGACATTCCTGCTGCGCCTCTTCTTTGTCTATCCACTGTGTCTGGCGGGGTGGTGGGCTTTGGCGGGGTTTCAGGTTGAAACGATAGCCGCCGTGACGTCTGGCATTCTGGAGATACTCCTCCCTCACCTTGAGTTCGCCTCTCAAGCACAGTGGGAAACGATCTTGGTTCAAGTGCGGGGATCGGAGGGACAAGGAAGCGTCATCATCGACCCCTTGGTGTTAACTCGGGGGCTCCCGATCTTTTTTGCGTTGATGCTGGCGGCGCCAGAGCTTGAGCGGAAGCGGTGGGCGCTTCTGGTGGGCGCACTGGCCATTTTTGTCGCTGCCATCATGGGGTTTGCCAGTGAAGCAGCGGTTCGCATGGCCGAGGCGGTGCCAAGCCTCGATCAAGGGAGCCGACTGCCGGCCGCCTTTATCCAAATCATCGCGAAGTCTGTCGCAACACGCGTCTTGCCTGTGGGGCTTTGGCTATGGCAGTCATGGCGGTTCGTCGCTGGCTTTGCGAAAAAGTAAGCGCGCGATCGGCTCCGGGGAAGAAACGGTCGGAGCTTCCCTTCAAGGGGCTCCAGCGCGAGAACAGCATGGCGTCTCAAGATGCAGGCTTAAGCACTCGAACCCTCGACCTTGCAACCCGATCCTCACATTCTTTGGTGAACGATCTCTCAGATTTCAGAGCTTCTCACGCTGGACGTTGAGCGCCGGGCTCGAAAGAAGTCGAGTAGTAAATTGCTGCACGCCTCGCCATAAAGGCCCCCCGTGACCTCGACGCGATGGTTGAGGAAGTCGGCATCGGCCAATTGCAGGGCGCTTCCTGCAGCGCCTCGTTTGGGATCCGGTGCGCCATAAATCACGCGTTGAATTCTGGCGTGGCTGATGGCTCCCATACACATGACGCAGGGCTCCAGCGTCACAAAGAGCGTTGCTCCAACGAGGCGGTAATTTTGAACCTGTCGTCCGGCTTCACGGAGCGCTTCGATTTCTGCATGCGCCGTGGGGTCATGGGCCAGGATGGGTCGATTCCATCCCTCGCCGATCACCTCTCCATTGAGAGCAATCAAGGCTCCAACGGGCACTTCACCGGCCGCCTGAGCTTTAAGGGCAAGCTCGATGGCCCGTTGCATCAATGCCATTTCAGTTTCGGTATGGAACATCGGAATTTTGTTTTTCGGCTTGGGCGGGCTTAATGACCCCTGCATGTTAACCCGGTAGACTCGAGGCCGGATCAATGACATATCAGGAGAGCAGAATGGGCTACGTTCGATGGTTGAGCGGGATGTTACTGGGAAATCTTTTGCTTGCGGGTTCTGTTTCGGCAGTATGCCCCCGGGAAATGGCGATCGATAATGCCTTGGCGGGCCTTGCGCCTTATGCGGACGTCAAAACGCCCTTTACCTGTAAGTCCCCCAAGACCACCGCCGAAAAGATCATTTGTAAAAGTCCCCTGCTGCTGAAGTTGAGCGAACTGGATGCCAGGGCGCAGGTGTTTGGTCTTGAAAATGCGATGGGACAAGAAGTCTCCCATAAGGACTACAAGGACGAGCCCTTTGAAAAAGACACCTTGTCACGCTGCAAGGATGAGGCCTGTATTTGCAATGCGTTCAGCGATCGAATTCAAATGGCGTTTCCGGAATTCAGCCCCTGAGCATCCTTTAGGCTTCGCCCAGTCTCGGCTCACTCCGGTGGCTGGGCTCCCCTGAGTTGCCAGAGCGAGTGAGAGAATCTGGACGAGCGATACATCACGTCGAAGTCCAATTCGGAGAGGACGTGCCGGTGAACGTCAAACGCGTAGGCGATCAGTGAACCCTGCGTCCTAAAGTGTTCGAGATTGTGCTGAAGAAAGGTCTTCAGGAGTTCAGGGCCAAAAGGATTGTGGAGATAGACAACGGCCTGTTGCTCTGGAAGAGTGAAGTCCGTGGCATCGGCCTGAATGAAATGGACCCTTAAGTCTCCTGATCTTTCGAGATTCGCCTCGGCCTCCTGAATCAGCTTGGCCGAAAAATCCATGCCGATACCTGCCTTGTAGCCATGAAACCGGCTGGCATAGAGGGGGGGCATGCCTTTTCCACAGCCGATGTCGATGAAAAGATCAGGCGCTCCCAGAAGGGCTTGGGCTTCATTAAGAAGGAGTTCAAGACTGTAGACGTCGGAAACGAGGTAATGCGTCGAGTGCGCGAGGGACGGAGTCGCCTCAGAAAGGAGTTCGTGTGGGTGAAGAATTCCTGAAAAATGGTAACCGTGAGCCTTGACCCAGCGCGCATAGCGGAGCGTCGTCAATCGACCCCCTAATCCGAAAACCTTCTGCTCCAGGGGTTTTCCGAGCCAGCTCCAAGTTCTGGCAATCCAGGAGGACTTCCCGCAAGGCTCAACGTGTTCGGTCTTTTGCATGCGCCCGGTCTTCCGGAGAGGTGATGGATTGCAGTGCGTTGAGGTCCTGCGGCGGGGACTTCAGTCAGCCGCTATTCCCACTCAATAGTTCCCAAATGTGAAACCCTTGCTATACGGGGCTTGCAGGCGATTAAAAAGATTTGTGTAAGTTTTGTGTAACATCATCATTCAATCTTTAGGTGCTCGCCAAGAGCCAGCTGTAACTGTTCCAAGGGGTTAGGTTTTCCCGCTTACACACTGTGCATGTGCAGTCTCACACATTCTAAAAGGCCTTGGAAGAGTCTTGATGTGTTCCTTGGAAAGGGCTTTGAGCATTCCTGCTATGCGGCTCCAATCTGGAGCGATTTTCTGGCTTTGATGATCGTATTACGGCACAAGCCAAGATCACGGGCTATTTGAGATACAGACACCCCAGATGACAGAAGGGAGTGAATCTGACGGCTCTTTTGATCATCAACCTTCTCAGGCCGACCGAGCTTTTTTCCTTGAGCCTTGGCACGAGCCAACCCGCTTTGGGTTCTTTCAATAAGGAGTGATCGCTCAAGCTCTGCGGCAGCTGCGAGAACGCTGAGGATCATGGCGCCAACCGGTGATGTGAGATCCACGTTCCCAAGTTGCAGAATCACAAGCTTGATTCCACGCTTCTGGAGTTCTCTGACCGTTGACACGATATCAACGCAATCTCTCCCAGCCCTGTCTAATCGGGAGATCAGCAATTGCTCTCCCGGACGCATCTTCCCAATCATTTCGGAGAAGACTGGCCGTTGAAATGCAGGAACACTGCCTGAAATGGTTTCCTCGAACCAGTAATCTACTTTGTGGCCGGAGCTTTCAATCTCTAGTCGTTGGTTGTCAACGGTGAGGTCTGTTTTGGAAACGCGAAGATAGGCAAACGTGGCGGTCATTGATGAGCATCATCTGTTCATAAAAGGATGCTCATTATATGTGATATGTTCATAAAAACGAACCCTATATTGATGAGCAGTTTTTGGGGGAGTCCC
>JBDKLO010000094.1:0-28240 GCA_039795615.1 Pseudomonadota bacterium | reverse complement strand
TGGGTTATGGCGACATCACTCCAATTCAGCCGATAGCTGCCATGTTGGCAGCCCTTGAGGCGATTATCGGCCAAATGTACGTGGGGATTGTGATCGCCCGACTGGTCGGCCTTCACCTTCTGGAAACGACGGATAGCCCACCTAAATCCTGAGCGGGTCTAATCCGCCCGCCCATCCACTCAGATGATCGCCAAGGCCATGACCATGGCGTCTTCTCGCCCGTTTTTAGCCGGATAGTATCCTCGACGGGTACCAATCTCGTTGAAGCCGATGGATCGATAAAGCTTGATCGCCTTGGGATTTGAAGGACGTACCTCAAGGAACATCGTCTCCACCTTGAAGCGACGCGCCTCTTCAATCAGCTGATTGAAAATCACCCGCCCATAGCCTCTGCCCTGATACTGAGGCGACACACACACGTTGAGAACATGACTCTCTCCTGCGCCGATCGTCAGGATTCCGTAGCCTACGACCTCACGAGCCCTTTCGGCGATCCAGCAGTGGTAACCCACCTTGAAACAGGATCGAAAGGTTTCAAGATCCCAGGGGAATTCATAGGCTGAGCTTTCGATGGCATGAACCAGCGGGATGTCGGTGCGCACCATGGGGCGCATGATGCATTCTGCGTTTTCCACAAGACTCGGAAAATGGCGGTAATAGAAATCGACTTGAGCGTCGTAGAGAACGGTGCGACGGAGTCGGTCAAAACAATCGAGTAGTAGATCCATCATGCCTTCAGCTCAAAGAGAGAGTCCTGCGAGCCAACTTCAGATCTTCCCACGCCCGCCTTTTTTCCGTCTGGGAGCGAAGCAAATAGGCAGGATGGTAGGTTACGACGACCGGAATCTCCGCATAGCGGTGAACCTGCCCGCGCAGTTTGCCGATGGGGACCTGCGTCTTAAGAAGGTTCTGGGCGGCAATCCTACCCACAGCAACGATGATCTTGGGCCTGACATATTCGACCTGTCGGACCAGAAAGGGTTCACACGCCAAGGCTTCCTCAGGGGAAGGGTCTCGATTTTTGGGCGGCCTGCACTTGAGTACATTGGCGATGAATACATTTTCGCGTTCAAGACCCAGGGCCCGGATCATTTCATCCAGAAGCTGTCCGGCCCGGCCAACGAAAGGCTCTCCTCGGAGATCTTCCTGTTCACCGGGGGCTTCGCCAATGAAAAGCCAGTCCGCATGGGTATTGCCCACGCCAAAGACCGTCTGAGTGCGCGTCGCATGAAGTCCACACCGCATACAGCCCGAGACTTCCGCTTGGAGAGTTGTCCAATCGGCCGCCTCGCCAGTGCACGATTCGGACACCGGAGAAAGCACAGCATCCGAAGTGCTTTTTCTCCTTACGTACTCTTGAATCCCCATCACTTCAAGATAGGGATCGCGTGACTCCGGGCCCGTCATTCGTACTCAAACATTCGATGTAGCTTGTGGATGCATGCGCGATTGGGGCGTTCTGAGCTTATTGACCGCATTGAGGTACGCCTTGGCAGAAGCGATGACGATGTCGGTGTCAGCGCCCTGTCCATTCACGATTCGTCCGCCCTTTTCGAGCCTTACGGTGACTTCACCCTGGGCATCCGTGCCCGTCGTAATGTTATTCACTGAATAGAGCAACAACTGAGCATCCGTTTTCAAGACGGCTTCAATCGCCTTGAGACTCGCATCAACCACCCCGCCACCGGTCGCAGTTGCCGTCAGTTCATCCTGATCGACACGAATCGTCACCCGGGCGCAAGGCTGCTCACCGGTTTCGCTGGAGGCTTTCAGTGAGACCAGCCGGACGCCTTCATCATCGGCCATATCTCCAGCATCCGTGATCAACGCCTGAAGATCCTCATCGAAAATCTCGTGCTTCTTGTCAGCCAGATCCTTGAATCTGGAAAAGGCATCGTTCAGCTCCGCCTCGGAGGGAAATTCAATGCCCAACTCAGCCATGCGCGTTCTGAATGCATTTCGCCCTGAGTGCTTCCCGAGGACCATTCGATTCGCGCTCCAGCCAACGTCTTCTGCACACATGATTTCGTAGGTTTCCCGGTGTTTCAGGACGCCATCCTGATGGATCCCGGATTCATGGGCAAAGGCGTTGGCGCCCACGATGGCCTTGTTGGGCTGGACCGGGAAACCCGTGATGTTTGAAACCAGTTTCGAGCACGCCACGATTTCACGGGTATCGATATCGACATGACAGGGAAAGACATCCTTGCGCGTCTTGACCGCCATGACCACTTCCTCAAGGGCCGCATTCCCCGCCCGTTCACCCAGACCGTTGATCGTGCACTCGACCTGTCGTGCGCCATTCATGACTGCGGCCAAAGAATTGGCGACGGCCAAGCCAAGATCGTTATGGCAGTGCACCGAGAAGATGGCCTTGTCGGCATTCGGAATGCGTTCACGCAAACGGCGAATCGTGCGCCCAAAAATGTCCGGCATGCTGTATCCCACCGTATCGGGGATATTGAGGGTGGTGGCACCTGCATCAATGACGGCTTCTAGAATCCGGCAAAGGAAGTCTTCTTCCGAACGGCCGGCATCCTCTGGGGAGAACTCCACATTGTCGGTATATCGACGGGCACGCTGCACCGCCTTCACGGCATGTTCAATGACCTGCTCCGGCGACATTCGAAGCTTAAGCTGCATGTGGATTGGAGAGGTCGCGATGAAGGTATGGATTCTCGACCTTTCGGCATCTTTGAGGGCCTCACCGGCCTGATCGATATCCCGGTCCAATGCCCTCGCAAGACCACAGACCACGCTGTCCTTGATCGACCGTGCAACCGCCTGAACGCCCTCAAAATCCCCAGGACTTGCGGCAGGAAAACCCGCCTCGATGACATCGACCCGCATGCGCTCCAGGGCCTTGGCTATCCGAACCTTTTCATCCCGGGTCATGGAGGCCCCAGGACTTTGCTCTCCATCACGCAAGGTGGTGTCAAAAATAATGAGTTTTTCGCTCATAAGTCAGCTCTCGTCGTTGGCTTCGACAGAAAAAGAAAGAATGGTAGGTCTTGGATGCATCGTGTGTCTGCCCCTCAGGGCAGATACACGCGCAGGACCGCGGCAGGAAGCAACGGACGCAGAATGGCAGTCACTTGCCAGAACAATTCGGAATCCACCAGAAGATAAGTCATTCTCATGAAGACACTATAGGATTCGATTTCATCTGCTTCAAGTCAGATCCGCTCAGGACCGACGTTCCGAACGCATGCGACGCCTGCGGCCGAGCGTCAGAATCGGCCCTGAAAGGGCATACAGGGTGAAAATGCTGAAAAGGACCAGCGGCGTATTGGTATAGAGCAATGCAAACAGCAACATGACCAAAATCGCCCAAAGAAAGGATACGCGACCGTGGAGGTCAATATCCTTGAAGCTGTAGTAGCGGAAATTACTGACCATCAGCAAACCCGTACACACGGCCATCCCAAGACCAATGTACTGGATGCTTTCAAGTGGGATCTCATACTTGACTGCCACCCAGATAAATCCAGCGGGAATGGCTGCAGCCGAGGGACTCGGAAGCCCCTGGAAATAGCGCTTATCCTGTGTCCCCAATTGGGTATTGAAACGAGCCAGTCTCAGTGCGGCGCCTGCCGCGTGGACGAAGGCCGCCACCCATCCTGCCTTGCCCAATGCGGACAAAGACCAGGCATACATGACCAGCGCGGGAGCCGCGCCAAAGGAAATCATGTCCGCCATGCTGTCGTATTCAGCACCAAACGCACTCTGCGTATTGGTCAGGCGGGCGACTCGCCCATCAAGACCATCCAGAACCATCGCGATAAAGATCGCGATGGCCGCAACCTCAAACTGGCCGTTCATCGCCGATGTAATGGCATAAAACCCAGAGAACAGGGCGCCGGTAGTGAACAGATTCGGGAGCAAGTAAATGCCCCTGCGTCGATTCCGCTTGGGTTCGTTGGTGTCCATCAGAGGGTACTTTGTGTTTCAGGTTGGCGGATACAGTGCTTATCCTGAAGGATTACGCGACACATATCCAGCGGTCAATTCCGGATTGAAAATCACCCGGCCAAAACAACAAAGGGTGAGACCAGCCCACCCTTTGCTTCAATTGCCGAAGAACGATCAGTTCTTGGCCTTGTCGACAATCTTGTTGGCCTTGATCCAGGGCATCATGTCACGAAGACGGGCACCGACCTCTTCAATCTGATGCTCACGGCCCAGGCGGCGCTTGGCCTTCAACGTTGCGGCACCTGCCTGATTTTCCAGGATGAATTCACGGGCGAATTCGCCGTTCTGAATTTCCTTGAGAATCTGGGCCATTTCGTACTTGGTCTCTTCGGTGATCACGCGAGGACCCCGGGTCAGATCGCCGTACTCTGCCGTATTGGAGATGGAATAGCGCATATTGGCGATTCCCCCTTCATACATCAGATCAACGATGAGCTTGAGCTCATGCAAGCACTCAAAGTAAGCCATTTCTGGCGCATAGCCGGCTTCAACCAGCGTTTCGAATCCGGCCTGAACCAGCGCGGTTGCACCACCACAAAGGACGGCCTGCTCACCAAAAAGATCCGTTTCGGTTTCTTCGCGGAAATTGGTTTCGATGATGCCTGCGCGACCGCCGCCATTTGCTGACGCATAGGAGAGCGCAATCTGCTTGGCCTGACCTGAAGCATCCTGATAAACCGCGATCAGGCTGGGAACACCACCGCCTTGGGTATAGGTTGAACGCACCAAATGACCGGGGCCTTTGGGAGCGATCATGATGACATCGAGATCCTTGCGGGGCAGGATCTGTTCATAGTGAACATTAAAGCCGTGAGCAAAAGCCAGAGCCGCACCCTTCTTGATGTTCGGTTCGATGACGTCACTGTAGAGGCGCGCCTGATGTTCATCGGGTGCCAAAATCATGACCACATCGGCTGCCTTGACGGCATCGGCAATCGCCGCAACCTCAAGACCTGCATTCTGAGCCTTGATTGCTGATTCAGAGCCCGGACGCAATGCAACGACAACGGAAACTCCGGAATCCTTCAGGTTGTTGGCATGTGCGTGACCTTGTGAGCCATAGCCCACAATGGCAACCTTCTTGCCACGGATGATCGAAAGGTCCGCGTCTTTGTCGTAGTAAACCTGCATGTTAATTCCTCAGTAGAAGAGATATTCGGTTAATAGGAGGGGGATCAGGCTGAAAGCCCGCGATCACCACGAAGAATGCCCGTCGTCCCGGAACGGACAACTTCAATAATGTTTTCTTCACCCAGCGCACGTAGCACAGCATCGAGCTTGGTTTTTTCGCCGGTCACTTCAATCACATAGCTGGTAGGCGTCACGTCAAGAATACGACCTCTGAATATGTCGCAAAGGCGAACCACCTCGTCACGCATGCTGCCATGGGTGGTGACCTTAACCAGCATCAGCTCGCGCTCGATGTGTTCGGATTCGGAAATGTCAATGAGACGAACCACATCCACGAGCTTGTTCAGCTGCTTGGTGATCTGCTCGACGATCTCATCGCTTCCCCAAGTCACAATCGTCATCCGCGACATCGATGCATCTTCCGTCGGCGCAACGGTCAAGGTCTCGATGTTGTAGCCCCGGGCGGAGAAAAGCCCTGCGACGCGGGACAAAGCACCGGCCTCATTTTCAATCAGGATCGAGATGATGTGACGCTTCATGCCAGTTCCCGATCCACAGACACGCCCGGTGCCAATCGCATTTCGTGCTGAGCCTTACCTGCCTCAATCATCGGGTAGACGTTCTCCGAGGGATCCGTAAGGAAGTCGAGGAAGACTGTGCGGTCCTTCATGCGGAAGGCCTCTTCAAGGGCACCCCGAACATCCGTGGGATTATCGATCCGAATACCGACGTGACCATAGGATTCAGCCAAGCGGACGAAATCCGGGATCGTCTCAAGGTAGGACTGCGAATAGCGGCTCTCGTAGCTGAATTCCTGCCATTGGCGGACCATGCCCATGTACCCGTTGTTCAGATTGATGATCTTGATCCCGGTTCGATATTGAAGTGCAGTCGCCAACTCCTGGATACACATCTGGATACTGGCTTCACCCGTCACACAGGCGACATCGGCATCCGGATGAGCCAATTTCACGCCAATAGCCGCCGGAAGGCCGAACCCCATGGTCCCAAGGCCTCCGGAATTAATCCATCGCCGAGGCTTATCAAACCGATAAAACTGGGCCGCCCACATTTGATGCTGGCCGACGTCCGAGGTCACAAAGGCATCCCCCTTCGTGACTTCCCACAGCTGTTCAATGACGAACTGCGGCTTGATTTTTGGGCTTTGGCGATCAAAGGACAGGCATTCCACCTGACGCCACTTTTCGATTCTGCCCCACCAGTCCTTGAGGGCCTCTTTATTGAGCTTGAATTCAGGACTTTCAATCAGTTCGATCATCTCGTGAAGAACAGGCCCCACATCGCCGACGATTGGAATATCAACGCGAACAGTCTTCGAGATCGATGCAGGATCGACATCGATATGAATGATCTTGGCATCGGGACAGAACTGAGCCAGCTTTCCAGTGACCCGGTCATCAAACCGAGCGCCGATCGCCAGAAGCACATCACACTCATGCATCGCCATGTTGGCTTCATAGGTCCCGTGCATCCCGAGCATGCCGACAAACTGCCGATCCGTTGAGGGATAGGCACCGAGCCCCATCAGGGTATTGGTAATCGGAAAATCGAGAAGACGTGTCAGCTTGACCAGAGCATCCGAAGCATTTCCCAGAACGACACCGCCTCCCGTATAGATCATCGGTTGCCGTGCGGTGGTCAGCAGATCAACCGCCTTTTTGATCTGCCAGCGGTGGCCCTTGACCTGGGGGTTATAGCTCCGGATCGACACTGTCTCCGGGTAATGATAAGGAATCTTGATGTTCGGATCGGTGATGTCCTTCGGAATATCGACCACGACCGGACCAGGACGCCCCGTCGTCGCGATAAAGAATGCTTTCTTGATGGTTTCAGCCAGCTGCGAAAGATCGCTCACCAAGAAGTTGTGCTTGACGCAGGGACGGGTAATCCCGATGGTGTCGCACTCTTGAAAGGCATCGCTCCCAATCACCGGCGTCGGGACCTGACCGGTGAGAACCACCAGCGGAATGGAATCCATGTAGGCCGTCGCGATGCCGGTTACGGCATTGGTCGCGCCTGGGCCAGACGTCACGAGGACAACGCCAGGTTTTCCGGTCGAGCGGGCATAGCCGTCGGCCGCATGGGTTGCACCTTGTTCGTGACGAACCAGGATATGACGCACGTCATCCTGTTTGAATATGGCGTCATAAATGTGAAGGACGGATCCACCCGGGTAGCCGAAAATATATTCGACACCCTCGTCCTTTAAACACTGGACAACGATTTCAGCGCCGCTGAGCTCCACGCGTTCTCACCTAAAATGGAGAATCAGGCCCTGTACAAACAGAACCCAATCCGTAGGAAAAAAGACTGAGTAAATTACTCGCCATAAGCCCTATCGTCAAGACAGGGCGTCCGTAATTAAAGGCATCCCGGGGGTTTAGGGAGTCCCGCTGCAAGACAGGCATTTCGAACCGGATTTCCATCAAAGAGCAGATTCAAATATTGGGAAGCGCCCTTTTCAGGCCCAAGAGCGACCTGGACCGCCTTGATGAACATGCGGTTATTCGGCAAATGATGGTATCTGGCATGGTAGCCGCGAATGAATCGAATAATCTCAAGGTGCCGCTCATCCAAAACAATCGGCGTTCCCTGCAACAGCAACTGCGCCATATCCGCCGTCCACTTCGAAGGATCAAGCAGGAAGCCATCGTCCGTTCTTGCGGGTAATTCCATTTTTGAGGGTGCCAGAATGATGGGCCGGGCTACCAGGAGATCACCCGTGAACTGGCCTCTGTCAGAGCGACCAACTCACGATAGTTAATCATGCCTTGATATCTGAGTGGCGCTTCATCCGGTGATGTGAGGCAAAACACTCTGACACCGCAAGGCCAATGGAGCGCTAATCCGACTCGACGACTCCCCGGCATCAATACAACACGGTCCTCCCCACCCACCCGGGCGGGGAGTTTAGACAGATCTGACGTGCTAAAAACGAGATGCAACAATGGATCAGGCACTCATGACCCCCCGATGCGTCCTGATGAAAGTGAAAACATCAGCACGAGAAATCGTCATCACTTTCTCGGAGAGACTCTCCTCTGTCACCCCCCAGTCGGTCAGTGATTCCCTTTCAACAAAGACATCACGAACGCCATAGAGGGATAAGGCCGAAATCATCCCATGGATTTCAGAATCCGTTTCGGACGACAGTAGCTTGGCGGCCTGATCGAGAAAAAGAAGACGGAGTGGGACATCAAATGCCGCAAAAGTCAGAATCTCCGAGAGCACTTCAAGGGCCACTTGACGCACGTCAGGGCCGACCCTGACGATAAGGAGAAGCTCAGACCTCATCGCATGGCGCTCCAAATGTCAGCACCCGATCCGCTTTAAGACACGCATCGACCCAAAGACCCAGTCCGCCGACAACAAAGGGCCGCTCGACGTCCGGCGCCAATCCCCGCTGATCGAGTGCCTGTGAGCACAGAATCAGTTCAAATTGGCCCCCTTGTGCCAATTCACTCCACGCGGAGACGGAATCCCCAAAGCCCTCCCGCACACCGTCATGATAGAAAAAAACACGATTCACCTGATGGCCTTCTGTTGCGAGGGCTCTGATAAAATCCATCGCCATCCGAGGAGTATTCGCCCTTCCCTCAGATTGGTTCACCTTGATTGCGTAACGCATCTTCCCCTTGATCCCTTGAGGCTTTGACCTCACATCCTCGGTTATTCCCTTCGCTTTCCAGCTCCAAACCTGATGATTCGATCCAAATTCATCGCGGCAGTCGTCCTTCTGGTGTTTGAGATGTCCGTTATGGCACCTCCGGCACAGGCTGCCATGCCCAACATCGAACTCCCCGAAATCGGCGACCCGACGCATAGCCTGATGACCAATATTCAGGAGCAGGAGTTGGGGGAGGCATTCTACCGAAGCCTCCATAGCCAGATGCAGATCGCCTCGGATCCGGAAATCAAGGATTACATTCAAGGGTTGGGTAACCGACTCACGATCAACAGCGACAATCCAGCTCAACCCTATACCTTTTTTGTCGTCATGGAACCGGTCATCAATGCATTTGCAGGTCCGGGAGGATTCATCGGGGTCAATTCGGGCCTCATCCTTTTGACTGAACAAGAAAGCGAACTCGCCTCGGTCATGGCGCATGAAATTTCACACGTCACGCAAAGGCATTTGTTCCAGACCTTTCAGGCGGCCTCGAGGATGGCGATCCCCATGGCCATCGGGATGCTTCTGGCCGCCGTTGTTGGTGCAAAGGCAGGCGGTAACGGTGCTCTGGCGGGGATAATGGCGGCGCAGGGCATGAATGCCCAGTACCAGATCAACTTCACCCGGGATAACGAAGCGGAGGCTGATCGGGTCGGAATGCAAGTCCTCTCCAAATCGGAATTTGACCCCAGGGCCATGCCGGAGTTTTTTGAACGCATGCAGCAAAGCACCCGTTTCGTGGGGGGAAAAATCCCTGAATTCCTTCTGACGCACCCGGTCACAACGTCCCGTATTTCTGACACCCGAGACCGTGCCGAACACTTTGCATTTCGCCAATATCCGGACTCCCTGACCTACCAGATCATCAAGGCAAAACTCCGTGTCCTGACCTCTCCCAACCCCAAAACAGCGCTCGAGTTTTTTAAAAATCATGAAAATCGTGGCACCCAACAGCAGCAGGATGTCGCTGAATATGGAACCGCCCTCGTCCGCTCCCGGGCACGGGAGACGGAAGCTGCAAAGACCATTCTGCAAAAACTGGTACAACGCTACCCCAATCAGCCCCACTTCATGAATGCTCTGGCTGAAGCTGAAATGGACGCAAAGAACTTTCCCAAGGCTGCACAAATGTATGAACTCGGCCTGCAGCGGTTTCCGCAGAACGGGGCCATGACGATGAACTATGCCAGGGCCCTTCTGAATACCCGACAGCCGGGCAAGGCTAAGCAAGTCCTACACGACTACCTGAAGTACCACAGCCCAAACCCTGACATCTATGAATTGATGGCTGAGGCCTATAGCAAACTGGGGGATGAAGCCGAATATCACCGCTATTATGCTGAAGGCTACTACCTGCTGGGACAAACTCAGGAAGCCTTGCTGCAACTCCAATTGGCCAAAAATGCCGCCGGGGGCAATTACTACCTCAATTCCATTCTGGATGAGCGGATTGAAACCATCCGGAATCAGCAACGCGAGAACAAGGAAAAAGAGAAAGACTCTCCGTTCTAGCCATCGGATTGCAGCGTCTGGGCCGTAACCCCTCGCTCGCGTTCACCATCAAGGCGCAATTCGCGCTTCAGGATTTTCCCTCCCGCATTGCGCGGCAGGGCCTCTAGAAAGACAAATCGCTTAGGCACCTGATGGCGCCCCAAATGCATTCGGCAATGAAGGCGAAGCTGCTTTTCATCGATGGCAGACTCCGGATCACATCCTAGATAAGCCACCGGAACCTCCCCATGGAGTCCATCAGGTTCACCAATGACAGCCACCTCGCGCACCCCCGAGATACCGTGCAGTACTTCCTCAATCATCCGCGGATAGACATTCATCCCATTCACGATGATCAGATCTTTTTTGCGATCGACGATACTGAAGTAGCCCTCTGAATCCCGCGTACCAAGGTCCCCCGTCAGAAGCCAGCCCTCTCGCATCACTTCATGGGTCGCTTCAGGCTGATTCCAGTAGCCCTTCATCACATTGTTGCCACGAACCGCGATCTCTCCGATTTCGCCATCCGGACAGGTCATCCCTTGATCATCGACAATTCGCATTTCAACACCTGGCACGGGTAGGCCAACGGTTCCCGGCTTCTGAACCCCTCCAATGGGATTAACGCAGGTCACTGGGGAGCATTCCGTCGGGCCGTCGCCCTCGTAAATACTGAGGTTGAACTTGCTTTCAAAGTTTTCTAGAACTTGAGCGGGCATCGCCGCCCCTCCCGAGATGCCAAAGCGGAGACTTCGAAACAGGCTGACCTTTTCCGGCGCCAAACGCAGGAGCACGGCATACATACTGGGAACCCCCAGAAAGATGGTTGCCTGATAACAATGAATGGTCGCGCTCACCGTATCCGGCTCGAACCGACTCAGAGGAATCAGAGCAGAACCATTGGTCAAAGGCGTCAACAAACCGACGGTCGCTGCAAAGGCATGGAACATCGGCAACACCACAAGAACTCGGTCAAGACCTGATCGCCAGTGCATCGCCTCATGGACACTTGCGGTATTCGAGGCGAGATTTCGATGCGTCAACATCGCCCCCTTGGGAAAGCCCGTCGTTCCTGACGTGTAAAGGATGGCGACGAGGTCTTCTTCGGGTAAAAAATCAAGCACCGGTGCTTCGCCATCTTCCTTGAGAACCGGTGCGAGATTTTCAATCGCCTGGCTTCTCTCCTCAAGCACCACAACGAACGGGAGGGACGCCATCGAAGCCAATGCCGGTTGGATTCTTGAGTAGAGTGATGACTGGGTAAGCACACCCGCCGCACCAGAATCCCTGAGCACATGGGTCATTTCTGGTGTATTGATGAGAAGATTGACCGGGACCACTACGGCACCGGCTCGGACTATCCCTAAATAAAGGATGACAAATTCAGGACCATTTTGTGCGTAAAGAGCAATGCGGTCCCCCTTGTTTACGCCTCGCGCTACCAGCGATGCAGCCACACGGGCTGTCAGATTTTGTAGCTCCCCATGGGAGATCTCTCCGCTTTCAGAGAGTACGGCAGGATGCTTCGGAAACTTTGCAGCGGCCTGATCAATCCGCTCAAGTAAGGGCGATAACACGGAGTTCAACCCAGAATGTGAGCATCAGTTGATGATATTGTGACCCCGACCGCGCATGCAATTGATGTATGCGCGCTTGTACTGATCATCTGCACTGATCCCCGTCGTGGCGCCACCGCCAATTCCTCCAGCTGCAGCGCCAATGGCCGCGCCCGCACCGGGATTACCTGCCACGGCGCCAATGGCCGCTCCCGCAGCCGCACCCAAAAGACCACCCGCAGCCACACCTTTCGCCGTCTCCGTCCCAACAGCACCTGCCTGAGAAGCCAGCTGCCGACATTGTTCGGTGTCGACCCCAAGGTTCGCCGCATTACGATCATTCGCAGGATCAGCAACCGGTTGCCAGTTGGAATAACTGGCGCACCCTGAAAACAGCGCGACCAAAAGAACCCATTGAGTTTTGTGCATGATCATTTCTCCCTAAGGTCAGGATCACAAATTCAGAAATCTTCAGCCAAGCAACGCCTCGCCCTGAGCCAGCCGCGGCAATGACCCATTCAGCCCCATGGCATAGCTCATGGCCAACTTCTTGGCTGGCTTGAGCCGCTCAGCAAGCCCCAAACCCAGGTTTCTAAGGAAACGGACAGGCCCGTGGGCATTGCCAAAGGTTCGGTAGAAGGCATCCATGACCGTCATCATCAGGAGGTTGTTCTTGCGTCGCATTCGCTCATAGCGTCCTAGGACGGCTTCCACACCAATATCTTCCCCTGCCCTCTGCGCTGCAATGAGAACTTCTGCGAGGGCAGCCGCATCCAGTAGACCAATATTTACGCCCTGGCCAGCCAGGGGATGAATCATGTGAGCGGCATCCCCGATCAGTGCAACGCCCTCTTTCACGTATCGAAGAGCATGCTGCCGTCGCAAAGGGAAGCTGCCTCTGGCAGCAATACGGGTAACATCACCGAGACAGGCGGGGAATTGAGTCTCCAATGCACAGAGAAGTGCGTCATCCGGTAAGGCCTTAAGCCGGGCAACTTCCTCGGGCGTGCTGTACCAGACCAAAGAGGCATGAGGTCCGTCCAACGGTAAAAGAGCCTGCGGACCCTCGGGTGTGAAGCGTTGCCAGGTAATATCCTGCTGACCACAAGCCGTATCTACGGTTAAGACCAGAGCATGCTGTTCATAGTCCCAACCACTGACACCCATGCCCGCCGACTGGCGAACGCGTGAAAAACCCCCATCCGCAGCGACGATCAGACGACTTTTAAGAACTCTCCCATCCTCGAGCGTCACCGTAGAACCTTCCGGAGCATACCGGACGCCCTGAGTCTTCACGCCTGAGATCAATTCGACGTTGCCAAATTGATGAGCTCGTTCCAGCACCGCCAGCTGGATGATCCGGTTTTCGACAATGTGTCCCAAAACAGGCTCGTTGATCTCATCACTACAGAACTCTACATCGCCGCTGTCTTCCCAAACGCGCATTCTGCGATAGGGGCACAAGCGGCGCTGGGTGATACCCGACCAAGCACCGATGGTCTTGAGAATATTTGCAGACGCGATACTCACGGCCGAAACCCTGAGATCATGAGGCTGCTCGGGGGAGAATTCAGCAGGTGGGGAATCTTCGAGAAGTCCTACTCTAAGTTGACTGTCACCTAAGGCACACGCCAAAGTGGCACCGACCATGCCTCCCCCAACAATGAGTACGTCATAGTCCTGATTCATGCGGTGCCTCGAAGCGAAGTGGAGATCAATTATCCCCCACGATTGGAGGGAAATTCCACCATAGAGCCCGCGTCAGTCAAAATCGAACGTGAAGCAAGACTTATTGAGCCTCTTCCGGTTCTTCCATGTTGGTGGCCAGCAAGCCGGCAAAGGCGCTGAGAAACATATTGATTACCAGCCAGAAGGGCAACGTTTCCAGCCCAAAAAACTTTGCTCCCGTGGCAATGGCCCAGATCATGGCGATCAGTGCTGTGAGGATCGTGCTGATCCCCCCCACCAGTCCACCATGAACAAATCCGTGATGTCCCGCAATTTTTGCGGCTACAAATCCGGGTATCAGACAGGTTGCCAGCCCAAGAGCCTGATTGATCCCATACAATAGACCTTGGTATTCACCCGTGGCAGCCTGTTCTCCGATCAATTTCGGCAGCAGAACCACATGAATCATATAAAGGACGAGAAAGAGACCAATGCCCCTCACCAGGGCCCTGCCATGAATTTCAGGCATACCATTAATCTCAGGCATAGTAATTCTCCAAGTACAAAGCTAGATGACAGCGGAACTCTGTTCCCCCAGACTTCCAGTTAGACGTCTTATAGCCAAGAAATTCCCCGAATGATTCAAAACGGCACAAAGCCCTCACGCACTGCATGTTGAAATCCCTCATTTACAGCCTGAGCATCCGCTCTGCCCGTCATCCCTGGTGGGTTCTCCTTGTCGCATCCGCGATTACGGCCCTGGCCCTTTTCGCGTCGGTTCACCTCCCTGTCTATACCTCACGGCAAGCGCTTCTGCCGCAGGATACCGAGGTCGCTCATCGCCTCAATCGGTATCTCGAAACGTTTGGGGCCTCCTCCGATCTGGTCGTTGTTCTTGAGAATGCCCCTCGATCGGAACTGGAATCCTTCGCCGGGGAACTGGCGACTCGACTCAGGACACAACCGGAAATCGCCCAGGCCACTGACCGGCTCGACACCGGCTTTCTGCACGATCACCTTTATCTGATTCTGCCCTATGAGCAACTGACGCAGCTGGAAAAAGGGCTCATTGCTGCCAGCAAAATGCCGAAAATGGGGATTGAAAGCCTTCTGGCTTTGGCGACTCAGACCGGAAAGCCGGCTGGAGAAGTCGACATCCAAAGAGCCCTGATCGGAATCAAAGGGGCAACGGCTTTTGTTCAGGAATGGCAACGTTGGCTAGATGGAAAAAATGCATCGGGCGAAATCGATTTCGATCCGATCCTCAAGGCCGTTGGCGCCGAACAACTGGGCAAGGGCTACTTCACTTCGCATGACGGCAAGATGTTGTTGCTTTTTGTCCATGCCAAGGCGACCGGAGAGGATTTTGAAACTCTGGCTCCCTTCAATCAGCGGATCACCCAGGTTGCTGCTGATCTTTCCAAGGAATTCGTGGCCCGCGGACTAACCGCTCCCCATGTGGTCCTCACCGGACTTCCCGCTATCGAATACGAGGAATACATCGACATCGAACGGGACATCAAGCTGGTCATCTGGACTGCTGCCGGACTGATTGGGGCCTTGATCTTTCTGGTCGTTCGAAGCGTACCTTGGGCGCTTGCGATCTTTATTCCTATGGGGCTGGGTGCAGTTTGGAGTCTGGGCTTTGCCTACCTGGCTGTTGGCCATCTGACCATCATCACCTCAAGCTTTCTTGCGATTCTGTTCGGCCTTGGTGCCGACTATGGCATTTTCACCACATCGCAGATTGCCGAGGCACGCAGGTCCGGCAAGCCGCTTGTCGAGGCCATTGGCGCTGGAATCCGAGACTCCTTTTCAGCGGTTCTGACGGCGGGAGGCGCATCGCTACTGATCTTCAGTACGCTCTCCACCGTTGCGTTTCCGGGCTTTGCAGAGTTGGGCATCATTGCGGCAGGTGGCGTCCTCCTGATCCTCGTCAGTACCTGGATTGTTCAGCCGGCCATTTATGCCTTGATTCCGCCGAAAATCAGCCCCCAAAAAACCGCATCCAAAACTGCACCATCCAGCCGTCGCATTCCCCGATCTCTTGCCCTGGTTATTGTCCTTCTCGCCGGGAGCGCCGCGGCACTGGGGATACGTTCGGGCCTCGAGATGGGCTTCGATTATGATGTTCTCGCTTTGCTCCCCCGTGATTCCAAGGCGGCCGAGTACCAGCGAAAAATGGTGACAGAAACCGATTATCAGTCAGAAATCGTCATCTTTACTGCGCATACACTGGAGGAAATCCGCCGTATTACGGAAGCTGCGCAAATCAAACCCTCGATTGCCAAAGTCCAGTCGATTAGTAGTTTTTTCCCTAGCGATGTCGATCAACGAGTCGAAACAGCGCATCGAATCTCGCATCTGGCTTTGCAGCCTAACCTCAAGAAAAACCTAGAAACAATCGACCAGCAAGGACTTGACGGAAAGTCCTTTAAGGCGATGGCACTCCTCCTGCGGCAGGCGTTGGAGAAAATCGAGGACTACGAAGAGCAAGCCTTTAGTTCGGGTAACCAACCGCTGGTCCAGGGACTCGAGGAACTTAGATCCGGAATCGAAAGCCTGCAAGTTTCACTAGAAAAGGACCCTGAAACGGCACGCCAACGTTCTGAGAACCTCCTGCGCGCGATTCTCAAGGTCGCATCAGGCGGTGTCGTTCAAATGCGTGAATGGGCGTCTGCCCACTCCATTACACCGCAAGACTTGCCCGACGGGTTGCGTGAACGGTTTGTGGCTCCTGACGGAACTCTGGCCGCTTATGCTTACCCCGCCAAGAGCGTTTACGATCCAGACAATCTGGATGAACTCATGACCGAGGTTTATCAGGTTTCCCCGGAAGCCACCGGATTCCCAACTACCCATCAAGTCTTTTCGAAGGCTGTGGTCAGCAGTTTCAGTCAGGGTACCAAGGCAGCCATTCTGGTCTGCCTCGCTTGGTTGGCGCTTATCATTCGCTCCCCGAAGGGGATCGTAATTGCCACTCTTCCCTTGGTCATTGGTGGTGGTTGGATGCTCGGCATCATGAAACTGGCAGGCCTTCACTATAATTACGCCAACATCATTGCCCTGCCCTTGGTTATTGCTCTTGCCGTTGACTATGGCGTCTGGCTAAGCCATCGTTGGATGGCCCTCAAGGGGGAAGACCCGATTGCTATTACCAAGGACGCCGGCCGAGTCATTTTGTTGGCTGCAGGGACCGAACTTGCCGGCCTCGGCGCCATCACCCTCGCCAGCTACCGGGGCGTTTCGGGACTGGGTATCGATATCACGATTGGCCTGATGACCTGTCTCGCTTCCACCCTTTTGATTGCGCCGGCTATTGGCCTGATCCTCAGCTCCTCTAGGAAAAACTAACCTCATGCGCCACTCAACTCTTCGGCTCACCATGACCCTGGCGTTTCTCGCCTTTTCCCGCCTCGTCTTCTCAGGCCCTGCGCCTGTGGTGGTTTGTTACCCCGGGGGCCCCGTCAGCGAAGAGGATGCGAACAAAGCGATGTCGGCCATGCTGGGTGTCGTTGAGCGGGTTGGCGGATGGCCGTCCCAAACCTTCAGCAGCGCGTTTTCATCCGATGTGGAAGGCTGCAAAACTTTATTGAAGGAAAAAAAACCCAGCTTTGCCATCACATCTCTCGGTATTTTTCTGGATCAGCGCCAGAATCTGCATCTGGAGCCTGTCGTCCAGCCCAAGATGCGCGGTGGCTCCACTGAGCAATTCCACCTGGTTGCGGTCAAGGGACGCTTTGCTTCGCTTGAAGACCTCAAAGGCAAGCTGGTGGGCGGCACGGTATTTGAAGAAAGCGATTTCATTCGGCGCGTAGTCTTCGCAGGCAAGCTGGATCCTGAAAAAGACTTTTCTCTAAAACCCAGCAAACAAGCGATTCGGGCGCTTCGAGCACTGGATAAGGGGGAGTTGGACGCCATCCTTCTCAATGGACAACAATTTGCAGCGCTGGCTTCCCTGCCGCTCACCCATGAACTTGACTCTGTCTTTACATCAGCTCCGATTCCCCTGATGGGCCTTGTCGCCAATCAGGAGACCAGCACTCCTGAGGAAAGAAACCGCTTTGCCAGGGCATTGAGCGATATGTGCAAGGATACGGACGGAAAGAAACTCTGCGAACTCTTTGCGATTGACGCCTTCGTTCCAGCCTCGCTGCCCGCCATCCAGCCGGTCATCACCCTTTGGGACAAAGGTCGATAAACATGCGTGCCCCCATGCGCACCGTCATCCCTCTTCTGGCCCTTCTTCTGAGCGGATGTGGTGCACTACCCAACCGGATCGTCCTGTTCGGCCCTGTATCCGGATGCTCTAGCATCAGCGAAGAATCCCTTCTGGCATCTCCGGATCACCTAGGTCCCATGACCTCTACCGAGGATCTTCACTGCGCCATGAATATTGCAAGACATGCGACTCAGCCGGCGTTCGTCAAATCCTCGATTTCTTCGCAAATTGCCCTTCATCTTGCAGAGAGGCAGCCTCCGGGTGCTGACCGGGAGGCACTCGCAGCAGAAGGGGTAAAACTCGCTGAGCGTTCCCTGACTGCGGGCGGCAAAGACGATGCTGCCGTTCACTATTATCTAGCCGCCAATCTGGGTCTTGCTATCAATGAGCATCCGGTTCAGGCTGCGGAAAACCTGCACAGGCTTGAGGATGAACTCACCCTAGCGGTCAAACTCTCCAAAACAGTTGACCAAGGGGGCCCCCTCCGGCTTCTTGGAATGCTTTATCTCAAAGCTCCACCCTGGCCCACGGGGGTTGGTGATGGGGACAAGGCCTTGGCCTTACTCAAAGAATCGGTGGAACAGTTCGGCGATCATCCGTTGAATCATCTCTTCTACGCCGAAGCCCTATTTGAAGTGGATGAAAAAGCCGCTGAAGCCCAAGCTGAAATCAAGAAGGGACAAGTCCTTCTTTCGGAGGGTCCCTGGGGTAACAACCGTGTCATCTGGCAAAAGGAATTTGCCGACGTGATTAACGAAGTGACCAAAGCGCCGCGCTAATTTTTCTCAGACCATCCGAATGCCAGAGACATCTGTCGAGCTCGACTCCGATCGTATCATTCAGGCCGAACAGACGGCGCTGGACTACCTTCTCTCCCAGCAAAAGAAAACTGGCGATTTCGAAGGCGAAATGGTTTGGTGCACGATGATTCTGGCTCAAGCCGTGATCGTCAGAACGATCTTGGGTCGTCGCTACGATGCAAGCGAGCGAGAAAAGATTCTTCTTCATTTCGAAGTCACGCAGGCGACTGACGGGTCGTGGGGCATGCACCCCGAATCCCCAGGCTATGTTTTCTTCACAACACTCGCCTACGTCGCACTCCGCCTGCTGAATGTCGCTCCCGACGAAGGGATGACACGACGGGCACGTCAGTGGCTCCAGGTTCAGCCGGTCGGCGTCGAGGGAATCCCGACCTGGGGAAAGTTCTGGCTTGCCATCATCGGCCTTTATGAATACGAGGGACTGAATGCCATCCCTCCAGAACTTTTCCTACTCCCGGAATGGCTTCCCTTCCACCCCAAGCGCTTCTATTGCCATACCCGTCTCATCTATCTGGGCTTGGCCTATATCTCCGGAAAACGCTTTGTTGCCGCCTTGCCCCATTCTTTAGTGGCTGATCTTCGTCGGGAGTTGTACCCGACACCATACGAGAAGATTCCTTTTTCAAGGCTGCGTCATGAGCTGGCTCAAGGGGATGTTTATGTTCCCATCACCCCTGTGCTCAGACTCATTTACGACGGTCTTGCCATTTTCGAGCGTTGGCACGGAAAGAAGCTCCGGAAAAAAGCACTTCGGGTCTGCATGGATCGTATTGAGTTTGAACAAAAGTCAACGCGTCACCAGGGCATCTCGCCGGTGAACGGACTTCTCAACACCCTGGCGCTTTATATTGAAAACCCTTTGCACCCTGAACTTGAGGCTAGCCTTGCAGGGGTCGAAGCCTGGCGTTGGGTGGATGAAAAAGAAGGTCTACGATACGTTGGCGCCCGCTCAAACACCTGGGATACCGGCTTTGTTCTTCAGGCCATTGCTGAAATCTCAAATCCAGAATCGCGAACCGTCGATGCCATGTCGCAAGCCGTTCAATTTCTGGACCGCGCCCAAATGACAGAGGAAACCCAGGGCTATCAGCGTTACTGGCGAGATCCTGCACTGGGGGGATGGTGTTTTTCCGATGGCGAGCATCGCTGGCCAGTCAGCGACTGTACAGCGGAGGCCCTCAGTGGTCTTATCGCTCTCTATGAACACCCTGCGTATGCCTCACTTCCGCGGCTTCCATCGGAGCGTCTGAGAAACGGAATCCGTTTCATCCTCTCACGGCAGAACGCTGACGGTGGATTTGGAACTTATGAACGCCGTCGTGCGGGAAAGCTATTGGAGTTGATCAATCCATCTGAAATGTTTGGGCAATGCATGACTGAGCTGTCCTACATTGAATGCACAGCCTCTTCGTTGGGCGCGATGAGCCACTTCCGAAGAATGGATCCGGATTTTGAGGCCGAACAACTCGAAAATGGGGCCCAACGGGCTATTGCCCTTCTCAAAGGACAACAAAAACCCGATGGCTCATGGCAGGGCTTTTGGGGCATCAATTACACTTATGCCACCTTCCATGTAGCGAGAGCACTTCGCCTGGCAGGGATTGATGCTAATGATGAATCCCTTCAAAGAGCGGCAAACTTCCTCAAATCACATCAGCGGGCCGACGGGGGCTGGAGTGAGCACTACACAAGCTGTCTTGAGGAACGCTATATCGAACAGCCTGAGACTCAAGTCGTTATGACCAGTTGGGCACTTCTCGGACTTCTCGAGATCCTGCCACCCAACGATCCAGCAATCCAGCGCGGTTTTCTGTGGCTTTTAAGCAAACAACTTCCGGATGGAAGCTGGCCGATGCAATCAGTAAATGGTGTTTTTTTCGGGGCAGCTATGTTGGATTATCGTCTGTACCACACCTATTTCCCCGTTTGGGCTATTACGCGCTATAATCACACCATAAAAGGGGTTTAATGTTGTCAAGATGCAACTATTGTTGCATTATTTTTGCCAACGTGATCTGAGGCTTCGGTAAGAAGCTTTTGATCGAAAGGTTGTTCTTGCCCTAACTCAATCTCCTAAGGGTCCAAACAGATTGATGATGGAAACTAACGCGAACACACAGATGGACGTCGATGTCCTGATCGCGGGCGGAGGCGTAGCAGGCTCTGCCGCCGCTGCAGCGCTTTCCCCTCTTGGCCTCAAAATTCTCGTTATTGAACCCAAATCTTCCCACGGGCGTCGACTCGCTGGGGAGCTGATTCATCCGCCAGGGATTGATGGATTGAAGCAGCTGGGGCTGCTTGATGATGAACCCGAAATTGGTTCACCCATTCGCGGCTTCTCGATTTTTCCGTTCAAGGAAGGATCCGAATACGAAGACAGCATCCTTCTCCCCTATAGCGAAGTCGAAGGGCTGAACCATGGCGGGATGGCGATTGAACATCAATCGCTCAAGGAGCATCTCCTCGAGAAAATCAAATCATTCGACGGCGTTGATGTTTGGATGGGTGCTCGCGTTATCGCGATTGAGCCCGATTCACAAGGACAGAATGCCAGCGCTGTCGTTTCGACCGAGACAGGAAACGTCAGAATTCATGCCAAACTGATCATCGGCGCTGATGGCCCGATGTCTCAGGTGAGGAAACTTGCTGGAATTTCTCACGAAACGCATCGCTACTCCGGAATGCTCGGTGTCGAGGTTGATGACCGCCATCTCCCCAAGTCAGAACATGGGAACATCTTCCTGAACCCCTTGGGCATTTCCTACGCCTACAGCGTGACCAAGGGTCGTGCTCGAGTCATGTTTGAAGTTCTTCGCGGAGATGACTCCAAGGAATCCGTTCGAGAACACCTGAAGTCATTCCCCAAGGCTTTCCGTGATGACATTGAAGCGGCAATGGCCATTGACAAGCCACTGGCAGCCGCCAACTATCGAATCGTCCCAAAAAGCAATATCAAGATGAACGTTGCTCTGCTGGGGGATGCACGGGGATGCTGCCATCCTTTGACCGCATCCGGAATAACGACCGCCGTGAAGGACGCCCTCAGCCTGCGCGAAGCACTCATTAAACATGAGCTCAATGTTGAGAATGCGCTCCGGGATTATGCCATTGCAGCGGGACGTGTTCAGCTGACCCGCAGAACGTTGTCCGAAGAACTCCGGGAAGCGTTCCTGTCCCATACGCCTGAATCCGTTCTACTCAACCGCTGCATCTTCGAGTACTGGAAGAGCAACCCAAAAGGTCGTGCACATTCACTCGCGCTGCTCTCAACTCTCGACAGTAGCATTGTTTCAATGGGCATGCAGTTCGTCATTGTGGTCCTGCAAGCCTTCCGATTGCTTCCGAGCGAAATTCGCAAGGGTAGTGGGCTTCGGTGGTTTATTTCCATCATGAAACTGGCGCATAAAAGCCTGAGCATTCCACAAACCGCATTGCAATACTGGATTCAAGAGCAGAATGCTCTTGCCAAGTGAATCCTGATTCCGACTCTAAAACCCATGCTTTGCATGGGTTTTTTATTAGCAATATCAGCTTGTCGGATTTTTATCGCCTCACTGCCGCAACTCAATTCCCTTAGCCTGCGAACGACTATAAAATGGCTCGCTTGCGGTCTTAACGGTATGTCCCGATAGACCACGATCAAGCAGCTTGCTTGAATCGGAACTTTTACCTTGCCGCTACAGCATGCGATTTTTCTCTTTACCGACCCTCGGCTTACTCTTTCTTCTTGGAGCCATTGCCCCGTCCATCAGCGCCCTACCCGCCTCGGACTTAAAGGTCATTCAGGAAATTAAGGACGAGTGGGAATCAGCCTTTTACAGTCTCCCACCAGATCAACAGGAACCCGTTCTGAAAACCCTGAGCATGAAGGCGGAAACTCTCATACAAAGATATCCAGATGCTGCTGAGGCCTATCTGGTGGCGGGGTTAGTTCAATGTTCTTTAGCCGCTAATGAAGGTGGATTCAGCGCTTTGGGTCGCGTCAAAAAAGCGCGCCAATACGTGCAGCAAGGTTTAGCTAAGGACCCTCTCGCCATGGATGGGAGCGGTTATGTCATTCTGGGTAATCTCTACTATCGCCTTCCGGGATGGCCTCTTTCGTTTGGCGATAACAAGGTGGCTCGCAGTTATCTTGAGACGGCCATCCGCCTCTACCCCGATGGTCTAGACACCAATTATTTCTATGGCGACTTTCTGCTTGATGAAGGCGATGCGACTGCAGCGCTTCCCTACCTCGAAAAAGCTGAAAGAGCGCCAGTAAGAGAATCGTCACGATTATCAGACTTAAAGCTCAAGGAAGAACTCAAAGTCTCTCTCAAGAGCGCCCGGGAAGGAAAAGCCGAAAGCCCTGGTTTCTATAATCAGTTCCTAAACGCCATCGGCAAGTAGAAAAAAAGCCCATGCCTATTACGATCCCCATTCTTATTATTCTGGGACTCCTGCTTGCGTGGGTTTGGGCTTTCTATGCCATGCAACGCATCGCGATTCGTCAGCAAATCGAACCCACGCCACCCAAAACCTATCCGTCCCTTACAGTCATCAGGCCTATCAAGGGGATCGACAGTGGTCTTCGGGAAAATGTGATTGCAGGGTTTGAGGATAACTATCCGGGTGCACTTGAAACCCTGTTTGTCTTTGATGACGACGAGGATCCCGCTGTTCGGATTGTCAAACAAGTCATCTCTGAGAGAAAATCACAAGGGCTTTACGCTGAGGCTGAAATTCTTTTTTCAGGACAACCCCCTCGCAATCGGACAGGCAAACTCAACGCCATGATCCAAGCCATGGCTGGCGCTCATCACACGCTGATCGCTTTTGTTGATTCTGACATCCGCCAGACGCCGGGTGATCTCAGTCGTCTGGTCGCAACCCTTCTCGCTGATGAAGGAGCAGGCTCTGCTTTTCCGACGGTCGTTTCCTCCGCAACGCCACACACCCTGGGGGATGTCGGTTATGCGGTCATGGTGAACGGACTTTATGAGCCCTCAGCCTTGGCGACCGCGCAACGCGCCAAAGGGACCCTCCCCTTCATCATGGGGCATATGATGGTCCTTCGCCGAGAGGCCATTGACGCCATCGGTGGGCTTGAAACTGCTGAAGGCCAGCTGGTTGATGACATGTATCTTGGCAAACGCATGGTCGAGGAAGGCTATCGGAACCTGCTATCTCCCAAACCCGTATCGATCATCCAGCAAGATTGTTCCTTTGAGGAGTTTGTCGGAATCCTGGTTAGATGGATCGCTTTCTCAATGTCGGGACTTCCTTTCTGGACGACGAAACTTCCCCATGCCTTAACGGGTTTTGCCCTTTGGGGTGGGATTATCGCAACCGGCTATGGTCTCTCTCAGGGATTGCACGCAGTAAGCCTCTTAGGACTGGTAACGGCACTTTCCGTGCCTATCACTATCAACAACCTTCACTACAGGATGTCCAAGCAACCCATTCCATGGCGCTTTGCTTGGGGATCAATGATCATCTGGCTTGCAGCCCCTATGATCTACGCCCAGATCTGGATTCGCCGGGAAGTGAACTGGCGCGGTCGTCGCTACCGGCTCAATCTTCAGTCGCGCCTGGGCTAAATCCTAAGTCGGTTCTTTGTCTCCCAAAATCTGGATAGCTTGTGTTGGGCAATACCGGGCCGCAGCTCGGGCCTTTTCAATGACACTGGCATCAGGATAGGCATTGAGGACTGTCAAACGCCCCGCCTCATCCACTTTGAATAGTTCAGGCGCCTCACCCTGACAGGTCGCATGACCCTTGCATAAATCCATGTCTACGACGA
Organism: Pseudomonadota bacterium; assembly: GCA_039795615.1. GTDB lineage: Bacteria > Pseudomonadota > Gammaproteobacteria > Methylococcales > Methylococcaceae > UBA6136. Next base: position 3,906 of record JBDKLO010000094.1, on the reverse strand, counting down.
TCTGGACTCGTGCCGGAGCATCCGCGCCCTCCTCTGCTGAGGATGCTGATGAAGACGTCACCACCGCCTCAGCGCGTTCAGGCCTTTTCCGATAGCGGATTCGGCATGGGGATGCCGGCTCCACGACCATCTTGGTGTAATCATCTCGATAGGTTTCGGGCGCCTCGACCAGCTCAAACTCATAGCGTCTGAGTAAGATGCAGAAAATGGCTTTGATCTGGAAAAGGGCAAACGCATTGCCCGAACACTTGTGGCGACCCCCACCAAACGCTTGCCAGGCATAGAGATTCTTGTCTTCGCCTCGTTCAGGCGAATACCGATCGGGATCGAATTGCTCAGGATTCGGAAAGAGAGACTCAATACGATGCGTAATCGCAGGTGCAGCGCAGACAAATTTCCCCGCAGGAATCAGGGTGTCTTCCACCGTAAAATCTTCCAAGACTTTACGCATCAGAATAATCAAAGGGGGATGCAGCCTCAGGACTTCCTTTAGCACACTCTCAAGATTAGGGATTTGACGAAGTGACTCAAAGGTCACGGCGCCATCTTCACCGAACAGCTGATCCAACTCGCCTACCACTTTTTCCATCCATTCCGGATGCCTCAGAAGCTCAATTAATACCCAAGCGGTCGTCCCGGAACTGGTGTGATGGCCTGCGAAAATCGTGGCGACCAACATGCCTGTAATTTCATGTGGCGTGAGTTTCGTGCCATCTTCATAACTGGCATCAATCAAGGTCTGGAAAACATTAGGGCTTCCCGAGCGCTCTTTCGAGCGCCGTTCCATGATCTCAGTCACTAAGGACTGAAGGCGGGCACGGGCCTTGTCTCTGCGCCTAAAAACCGGCAAGGGCAGATTTGGGAACACATACGCAATGGGCTGAATGCCCCTCTCCAGATCGTGATAAATCTCCGCAAACTCTTTGTTGAGCTCATGGCGAAACTCAGGTCCCAGAAGACAGTGACTAGAGGTATAGATGGTCAGTTCTTTCGTAAACTCAAGAAGATCAATCTCACCCTCTTCACCCCACTCCGAAATCAAACCCTCAACCTCCTCCACAATGAGGTCCGAGTAGGTTCGCATGGGTTTATCACGAAGCGCAGGCATCAGCATTTGAAGCTGCTGATTCTTACGCTTGATGGGGGCATCAAAAACAACACCATGACCAAAGATAGGGGTCATGATCTTGTAGGCCGCACCCTGATCAAGTACCTCGTCGGCCGCCCTATAGAAAGCCTCTGAAGCCTTGTCGCCCGTAAGAAGGACCATGTCCTGATGGAACATCTTGAACTCAGCCACATCCCCAAGCTTTTCACGAAGCCTCATCATGAATTCGTGAGGATTTTTTCCAAACTCAAGAATATGGCCAACAAATGGTTTGGCACCCGGAAGAACCGGGGGAAGTTTGGCTTTTGACTTCGTAGTGCTGTTTTCAGACATGGACTTTTAGATTGGACTGAGGGATTGGAGACGGCCGGAACCGCATTTATCTTGCAATGATAGCGCAAAGACCCTTGATATCCTGGGCGCTTACCCTCACTATGAGCCTAGCTTGGAAAACTCTATAATTCCAAGCTTACTTTGGGGGTGACATGGCTTCGACGTGGATCGCAAAACCCAAGGTGCATGCCGAGGTGCAGTTTCCCTCGTAAAACTATCTGCAACTAAGTTAGTTGCCAACGACGACAACTACGCTCTGGCCGCTTAAGGCCAGTCTCTGAGCAGGGTCTGCTTATTGGACGCTGTCTTTCGGGGATAACTCAAGCATAAGCTCGCGAGGAGGCATGTCCGGGGCCAAATCGCTAAAACCTAACGGAATCGCTGCTCTCTTCCCTTCCTGTCGGGAAGTGCTCGGCTAAAACCAATGACACGGATAAGCATGTAGAGCCGAAGGCGGAGGATTTGCGGACGCGGGTTCAATTCCCGCCACCTCCACCAATACCATGTTCCGTAGGAACCGATAAAGGTCGATAACCCAATCAAATCAAGGGTTTCGGCCTTTTTTGTTGTCCTACAAGGACCACTAAGACCTTTGACAACCGAATAGTTTTGGGGGCAACATTGGGGGCAACTCTAGTGAACCCAAAGTGAGTTGCCCCCAAATGCCCTTGATTGACATACAAATCAAACAGTTAAAGCCCGGCCCCAAGGCAATGAGATATGCCGACGGTAAAGGCCTTTATATCGAAGTTGCCCCCAATGGGGGCAAGTGGTGGCGATTCAAATATCGCTTCAACGGAAAGGAAAAACGCATCTCACTAGGCGTCTATCCCGAAGTCAATTTAAAAGATGCTCGCGCACTCTGCGAAGATGCCAGACGGCTCCTGCAGGAAGGAGTTGATCCCAGCTTTGCACGGCAAGCCCACAGAGCGTCCGCAATTGGTTCTGCAAACAATTCTTTTGAAGCCATAGCAAGGGAGTGGTTTGAGCATCGCCGCCACGAAATAGCTGAGAATCATTCGGGAAGAATCTTCACAAGACTCGAAAAGGATGTGTTCCCTTGGATTGGGAAACGCCCGATTTCACAAATTACCGCGCCCGAGGTCTTGGTTCTTCTTCGCCGAATTGCCGCTCGAGGAGCAGTTGAAAGTGCTCATCGAGCAAAAAGCTCAATCAGCCAGGTCATGCGTTACGCCATTGCCACTGGGAGAGCCGAGCGGGATCCATGTCCCGACCTCAAAGGAGCCCTTCCCTCCCCCCGCGTCAATCATTTTTCTGCGATCGTTGATCCCAAGAAGGTCGGGCCCCTTCTCAAGGCCATGGACGACTATGAGGGTTCTTTTGTCGTGAAGTGTGCACTCCGACTTGCTCCTTTGGTCTTTGTCCGACCGGGTGAACTTCGGCAAGCCAAATGGGCCGAGATCAACTTTGAACGAATGGAGTGGCGATTCGTTGCGAGCAAGACGAAAACAGACCATCTGGTTCCGTTGAGCCACCAGGCTGTGGCGATACTAAAGGAAATCTATCCCCTCACCGGCAGGGGGCTATATGTCTTCCCGACCCCACGCTGCGATAGTCGCCCCCTCAGTGACAACGCGATATTGTCGGCCTTAAGACGAATGGGGCTTGAAAAAGGTGAAATGACAGGCCATGGATTTAGGGCAATGGCCAGAACACTTTTGGCCGAAGAACTTCATATTCGCCCCGAAATCATCGAGCATCAACTCGCTCATAAGGTGCCTGATGCACTGGGTGCCGCCTACAATCGAACGCGGTTCATCAAAGAACGCGTTCGCATGATGCAAAAATGGGCTGATTATTTGGATCTTCTTAAAGAAGGAAAGGAGATGGTTGTTGTGGAGCCATCAGAGTCAGAAGATGACGTGGATTAAAGCTGTCATGATTCTTTAGCTCTAACCCACATCATCCATTTCGATTAGTCGGGGATATCAGTGCTGATCACCACGGGATGCCAAAACCCTCTCATTCATCCACGTTTTGACTTCGCTCTCAATCCATGCGCTCTGCCTCATGCTGAGTTTTACAGGCCTGGGGAAGTTAGGATCCGAATAAACGCTCGTCTTCGATCTACCCGTGAGCGAGAGCACCTCTCTCAATCGGAGGAAACGATCATTTTGACTCAAGACTTCTGAACTGGTTTGCATTTTCTTTATCCCTCCGGGGCCAAATGTTTCGGGTTAGTGGTTCAAGAGGTTCCACTGACTCCCACGGACGAAACTGTATCGGAGGGGGCCCTCAGTGACTAATCGAAAATGAGGGGCCTTGGTTATGAATAGGATTCATAAATAGAGATGGCCAGAACTCTAGATGGGCTGGGCTCATATCGACCCAATGCTGCCATCCGAATTTGTTGTTCCTATGACTGTCCTGCCGTGCATTGAAGCCATCTAATCAATGGACGTCTAATGCTGGCCGTCAGGCGCTGTTAAGCGCGCTAGGTACTG
>JBDKLO010000093.1:0-10509 GCA_039795615.1 Pseudomonadota bacterium | reverse complement strand
CGGGGTAGAGGGATTCGAACCCCCGACATTCTGCTCCCAAAGCAGACGCGCTACCAGACTGCGCTATACCCCGGAGGACTAAGCCTTGAGTGTCGCTTGACGAACCATCAAGACGGAGAATCATAACAACTCTGGGACCGACCGTCAAACCCTAGAGCTAAATTTCCCGATTAAAGCCTCGACTTGACGATTTCGTAGGTCGTTTCGGCAAGGGTATCGAGGTCCTGAGCGCTGGCATCAAGCCGCGCCAGGGCATTCTCAACAAATGCCGCATCACGAATCGTTCCGGTATTCACATGCACATTGAGCACCGCGCTTCGAAAACCTGCATGCGCAGAGAGCACCGCGACACCGGCATCGCTGATCACATTGCGATTGCCCTTTTCTGCAACGGACCGGCTCAGAAGGATAACCTCCCGACACAGTTCAGCACAGGCCAAGGGCACCTCCGTGGCTGCCTTCAACCCCAGCTGGATCGCCTCACTTCGTGACGCCTTTTCGGTGTCCGTTTCCTTCGGAAGACCATAGGCGGCCATGACCTGATCAAACGCTGAAATATCAGCCGCCACCAGCGCAAGGATGCGACCCCGAAGTTGGTCAGCCGCTTTCAGGGCATCGACCATCTCCACCTCAACCGCTTCGTAATTCTTTTTCCCAATGGTCAGATTCGCCACCATGGAAACCAGCGCCGCGCCCATCGCTCCCAGCACAGCCACCGCGCTACCGCCGCCTGGAGTTGGGGACTTGCTGGCCAGCGCGTCCAAAAAGGACTCAACGGATTGGTCGTGAACAATATTCATGAAGGGTACAAAAGGATCGACAATGAAGGATTAATTATAAAGCAAGCTCAGGGTTTACCTCGTCCTGCCCGTGGGGTAACTTGCAAGCAAAGGACTTCAACCCCACTCCAGACTTCCACATGAAAAAGCTTCTATTTCAATTCGATACCGACATTCATCCCTCTGTCTTTGACACTGTCGTTGCGTATGACGGGGGCGCAGACCATGTCATAGGACATGGCGGCCTGACTCCGGATCTCGTCGGAGCACTCGTCGATGGCACCATCTTCACGCGTCCCCCGAAAGAGAAAAAGAACACTGCTATCTTTGTCGGTGGCAGCGACATGGAGGCCGGTGAAGCCCTCCTCGCCGCCGTCAGAAAGCGTTTTTTTGGCGACTTCAGGGTCTCAGTCATGCTGGACAGTAATGGCAGCAACACGACCGCCGCTGCCTGTGTTGCAAAACTCATGACCAGCGGCTCCATCACCGGGAAACGCGCCGTGGTGCTCGCAGGAACGGGCCCCGTAGGCCAGCGTGCTGCCCTGATGCTGGCCAAAGCGGGCGCCAGCGAAATCATTTTGACCAGCCGACAGCAGTTCCGTGCAGAAAAAACGGCGTCGGACTTGCGGGATCGCTTTGGCATTGAGGTCACGCCCATTGAAGCCCCCACGGCAGAAGACCGGGCCAAAGCGCTTGAGGGCGCTCAAATCCTGGTTGCTGCCGGCGCTACCGGCGTGGAACTTCTCAAAGAAGTGCATTGGATTTCCAATCCGACCCTGGAACTGGTGGCTGATGCCAATGCCACCCCACCTCTGGGTCTGGGCGGCCTTGACATGATGGACCGGGGCACGGACCGATCAGGCAAGAAGGTTTGGGGCGCCATCGGCTTTGGCACGCTCAAACTTGCCCTGCATCGCGCCTGCATTGCCAAGCTCTTCGAGAGTAATGCGCAAGTGTTGAATGCTGAGACCATCTTCGATATCGCCCGGGAAATGGCCTGATTCCTCAAATGCAAGGCCGACCGAGCCCACCTTGAGGGGGTTTCGAGTTAAAATTAGGCCTCTGAATCACTCCATGGCTGTGCAAAAAAAGATGATTGCTCGCAAGAAAACCGTAGGCGTCAAGGTTGGCAATGTCCAAATCGGTGGTGGCGCACCCATTGTCATCCAATCGATGACCAATACCGATACAGCCGATGTCGAGAGCACCGTTCAACAGATTTATGAACTGGCCCGCGCCGGTTCCGAACTCGTTCGAGTCACCGTCAACAACGAAGCCTCTGCCGAAGCCGTCCCCTATATTCGGGAAAAGCTCGAAGCCAAAGGCTGCTCGGTTCCGATCATTGGCGATTTTCACTTCAATGGCCATCGCCTTCTGGAGAAATACCCGGCCTGCGCCGAGAGTCTCGCCAAATATCGCATCAATCCTGGCAACGTCGGTCGCGGCTCAAAGCGCGATCCCCAGTTTGCTCAGATGATCGAATTCGCATGTCAGTACAACAAGCCGGTTCGCATCGGGGTCAATTGGGGCAGCCTTGACCAGTCCGTCCTTGCGCGCCTGCTGGATGAAAATGCTGCGCTGGCGGACCCTGCCCCCCTTGAAAACGTGATGCGTGAGGCAGTCATCACCTCCGCACTGGAAAGTGCGCACAAGGCCATCGAACTGGGGCTCCCCAAGGAACGCATTGTGATCTCCTGCAAACTGAGTCGCGTCCAGGAACTGATCGCGGTTTATCAGATGATGGCGGAACGCTGTGACTTTGCTCTTCACCTCGGGCTGACCGAGGCCGGCATGGGCTCCAAGGGCATCGTTTCCTCAAGTGCGGCGCTGGCCGTTCTGCTTCAGCAGGGCATCGGCGACACGATTCGCGTTTCGTTGACTCCGGAACCGTTGCTCAATGACCGGACACAGGAAGTCATTGTTGCTCAGGAAATCCTGCAAACCATGGGTTTCCGCTCATTCCTGCCGTTGGTGACCGCGTGCCCAGGCTGTGGCCGAACCACCAGCACCTATTTCCAGCAGCTGGCTCAGGACATTCAAAGCCATATCCGTCACAAGATGCCGGAATGGAAAAGAACCTATCAGGGCGTCGAAGACATGCAGGTCGCCGTCATGGGCTGCGTGGTGAATGGCCCTGGCGAGAGCAAGCACTCCAACATCGGTATCAGCCTTCCGGGAACCGGTGAGGATCCCGTCGCACCGGTCTACGAGGACGGCGTCAAAACCGTGACCTTGAAGGGCGACCACATTGCTGAAGAATTTCAGACTCTGGTCGAAAAATACATCGACAGCCATTACGGCCGCAAAGCATAGAGAGCCCAAAATCAGGGGAGTGCCTCGAGCCACTCCCCATGCTCTAAAAGCCCAAAATTCCATTTACTACTCGAGAGATCTCCCCGACGCATGCTGTACGGCAAGAGAATTTTTTGGCTGGCCCTGAGCCTATCCCTACTCCCTGGCTGTGCGACGCAGCCACAAACCGAGACGATCGCATCAAAACCCAGCAAATCGTCAAAAGCCAATAAGGCGAAAAGATACCTCGACATCCCGATGGATACCTCGGTTTCGTCGGGCATTCGATTCCCTAAATCATCCCGGACAGTCGATGATGTCCTGAACGCCTTTGCCCCCTCCGCGATCGGGCAACTCGAACCTTGGTTCAAAAAGGCCGGTGTTGCCTATCCACCCAACGAGATTGTCCTGATTGCCATCAAGGATGAGAAAAAACTGGAACTTTGGGCCCGTAATGGCGGCCCCTTCAAACTGGTCAAACCCTATGGCATCAGGGCCGCCAGCGGAATGCGGGGCCCCAAGCTCAAACAGGGCGATCGCCAAGTCCCTGAAGGGATCTATCACATCTCAAGACTCAATCCGAACAGCAACTATCACCTTTCAATGAAGGTGGATTATCCGAACCAATTCGATCGGGATCATGCGATCGATGATGGCCGCAATGATCTTGGGGGTGACATCTTCATCCACGGCAAGGCCGTCTCAGCAGGCTGTCTTGCCATGGGCGATGCCGCCATTGAAGAACTGTTCGTCCTTTCGGCCCAAGTCGGGACCGAAAACATCCGCGTCATCATTTCGCCCAGCGACCCGAGGCTGAGACCTTTGGATACGAGCCATCCCAGTCTTCCGCAATGGACGACGGATTTGTATGAAGAAATCACCCGCGAAATCTTCAGCGTGACCAAAGCCAAACCGCCCATTCGTCTGGCGCATACCGGCTTACATCACCCCATCTATCAACCGGCGAACTAAGGGAGACTCCGGGGAGAGGGTTTGACACCCCTCCCCGGCTTCGGCAAGGGGCGATGGAGTCGGCGAACCTCCCGCCCAAATGAGGGTCCTACCTTGAAGACCTTACCCGGAGATCCTGATCCATGTCCTCTCCTTCATTGAGTATCGACTGCGCCCTGGGCGAGTTTGATCCCATTTCGGCCCTCCAAACCGTCAAAACCGAAGCCGACTGGATCGGTCTTCGCTTCAGCTCGGAGACTCACCACCACCGTTCGGCCCGCAACGGTCACATGGAATCGAACCAGGTTCTCCAATCACGGGGGGTCATGATCGAAGCCTTGGTAGGAGGCCAAATCGCCTATGCAGCGACCAGCAATCTATCCCCTCAGGGCATTAACCAAGCCGCTCGCATTGCGACGGAAATAGCTCAGGCTACGGCAAAGCAAAGACGATCGGATCTTTCGATCCAGCAGCGATCCGCTGGGGTGGCCCGACACGAAGGGCCCTCACGAATCCCCCTGGATCAGATTCGTCTCGAGGATTTCACCAGCCATCTCATCCAGGCTACGCAACGCCTCAAGGTCTCAGACGCTATAGTCACAGCAGTTGCAGAAGCGACGCTGGTGGAATCGGTCACGCACTACGTGACCAGCAGTGGTGCCGACCTTCGTCAACAGCATCTTCTGAGTTATCAGAATTTTGGGGCCATTGCAGCCGAGGGAAGCGAAACCCAACAGCGAAGTCTTAACGGACCCACCGCTCGGTGCCTCCAATCGGGCCTTGAGAGCTTCAATTGGGACGAACTGCTTGATGAGTGCGAGCGGACCGGTCAGGAGGCTCTGGCCCTTCTTCAAGCCGAGAACTGCCCTGACGAGACCATGGATCTGATCCTTAGCCCTGATCAGATGTTGCTCCAGATTCATGAGTCCATCGGCCACCCGCTTGAACTGGACCGCATCCTCGGGGATGAGCGCAACTACGCGGGCTGGAGTTTCGTCAAACCTGAAGACTTCGGCTCACTCCAGTACGGAAGCCCGCTGATGAACGTCGTTTTCGACCCCGGCCTTTCTGGCGAATTCGCAAGCTACGCGTTTGACGATGGCGGGGCGCCTGCAAAACGGGAATATTTGATTCGGGAAGGGCTTCTGATGCGGGGACTGGGAGGGCTTGAGAGTCAGTCTCGCAGTGGCATCCCCGGCGTCGCTAATTTTCGTTCCTCTGGCTGGAACCGCGCCCCCATCGATCGGATGGCCAATATCAACCTCGAACCGGGAAACAGCTCTTTTGAAGCGATGCTCAGTCAGGTGGAACGGGGCGTCTTTATGCAATCCAACCGCTCCTGGTCGATTGACGATTACCGCAACAAATTCCAGTTTGGATGCGAGTACGCCCAGTTGATCGAGGAAGGCCGACTCACACGGGTCCTCAAAAATCCGAACTATCGTGGCATCACCCTGCCCTTCTGGCATTCCTTGGCCGCTGTCGGTCAATCCGACACCTTCAGAATGTATGGAACCCCGTATTGCGGCAAGGGTGAACCGAACCAGATGATCCGGGTGGGCCATGCGTCACCGACTTGCCTGTTCAAGAATATCGAAGTCTTTGGAGGCGCCCGATGAGTACCGCGTCATCCCGAATTGACGACTTCGGGCGTCTGGCCCAATCTGCCTTCGCGATGCTCTCGGATCACGAGGATCTGGGCCTTTCCTTCTCTGGAGAAGAACAGAACTATGTTCGCTTCAACCAAGGCCATGTTCGTCAAGCCACCCATGTGGATCAACAAAGGATCACGCTGGATTTCAGGCGTGATGATCGACGACTGGTTCTCGGATTCGACCTGTCGGGATCCTTCTCAGCCGATCAAGCACAACTCGCCGCACTGATCGCCCACGCCCGCGCAGAGTCCCAGGTGCTTCCCAAGGACCCCTTCGTGACACCACTTAAGAATCATGGGGAGGGGCATGAAGCACACCCCGGGACCACGCCTTCGGTCGGCACCCTCAGCAACGCCATTTTCAGAGCCAGCAGCACTATCGATCTTGCGGGGCTTTATGCCGGCGGCGTTCAGTACCGGGCGACAGCCAATTCAAAAGGCACCTTCAGAAGCTTTAGTTCGGAGAGTTTTTTTCTGGATCACTCGATCTACACCATCAATGCCGATGGGGAGAACAAGGCCGTCAAAGGGCTTTATGCCGGCCATGTATTCGAGGAAGACGGGCTACATGCCGCACTTGCTGAAAGTTGCGAGAAGCTGCCCGCTCTCAACCGAAACAACCGGAACTTGCCGCGAGGAAGCTACCGGGTGTTTCTGGCGCCTCAGGCCGTTGAAGCCCTCGTTGGCATGCTGTCCTGGGGCGCTGTGAGTCATGGGGCCTTCCAGCGGGGAGAATGCGCACTTGAAGGGCTGGCCCGTGGCGAATCGAGCCTCTCTCCCCTCTTTTCGCTCAAGGAAAACTTCAAGCTTGGGCTCAGTCCACGATTCACCGCAACCGGAGCCGTATCCCCGGAAGAGCTTCTTTTGATCGAAGAAGGCCAGCTGCGGACCCTCCTGATTCATGAACGAACGGCCAAGGAATATGGGCTGACCGCCAACGGAGCTTCAAGCGGCGAGGGTCTGAGGTCACCGGAAATCCTCACAGGAGATCTTGACCCTGCCGATGCGCTGAAGCGACTCGGGACAGGGATCTATCTGGGTAATCTTCATTACCTCAACTGGAGTGAGCGTAAAACGGCTCGTCTGACCGGGATGACCCGTTACGCCTGCTTCTGGGTGGAAGACGGAGAAATCATTGCGCCCATCAAGGACCTTCGCTTTGACGAGAGCCTTTACCGTATTTTTGGATCGGAACTTGAAGCCGTCACCCGCCAGTCACTCCGATTACCGGAGACGGACACCTATCAGGAACGTTCGCTGGGTGGGAGTCAGGTTCCCGGCATGCTCATCCGGGATTTCCGGTTCACCCTCTAGGAGAGACCCAGGGACGCTCACGTCCCTGGGAATCGGTGCGATCAGAAATTCTTGTTGGGTTTGATCCAACGAGAAGGCCACTGGTGCTCAGGAAGCCACATCTGGATCAACGACGTTGAGATCATGATGGTTGAAGCAACGCTGTAGCCCAGGCCACCGATCATCGTCAGCCAGGCAAATACCGGATGGTATTTGGTCAACCACCAGGAAAGGACGTCGAGCAGCAGGAAGGCAAAGGGGGTTGAGATCAGGATGAGCTTGTACTTCAAGGGATATTGCGCCATCGCGAAGATCCAGCCCACAAACAGGAAGATGAAGGAAATGCCGAAAAGGTGAATGTGCGAGACGCGGGTGAGTGACGCAACGCTCGCGCCCTCATCCACCTCGGCGACCTTCTTGACGTTCTCGAACTTGGTGAAATCCGGAATGGCTGCACCCGGCCCATGGCACGCGACGCAGTACTGATCGAAGAGGGGTTTAATTTCCTTATTCCATTCGAGGGGGCTGGCTTCATCGCGCGCCCACTGAATGATCTTGAACCGAACCTCATCGGGCGCCATGGGCTCCATCTGACCATTCAGCATGGATTCCAGCTTCGAGCCACTGCGGTTGCCGTAGTAGCTGTAGACGATGTCATCCACCGAAAGACCCGGCTTGCCATCCGCCTTTCCGTGCGTCTCCATGATCTGGAAACCGGCCATCAGCAATCCGACACCCACGACCAGCAAAAATCCGGTAAAGAGGATTCGATAGGACGCAGGCAACTTACTGAGGGTCATCACTTGATGGATCATGGCCAAGCTCCGGAAGAATTGAAAAACGCAGGGGCTGATTAGACCTTTCATTGCGATGGCAGGCAAGCGGTATTCGCTGATTTCCCTTGATCGATCAGGGCTTATCAACCGCTAGGCCATCCATCGAATGCTTGTGCTATAAATTCGTCATACGAAGGACCGGGTAAAGACCCTCGCCTTGATTCGAATCGGCGAACCTCGTATTCGCTTTCAGTCTTCCACATTTCGGTTGCAACGCCATGACAAACCTCAGACTCAAAACTCCGCGCGACTCGCTCCTGAATCACAGCCTGCTAGCCCTTGCCCTTTCGCTGACTCTGGCGATGACCGGGTGCGACAGTGGCTCAAAATCAGCGAGCCAGATGAGTTCCGAAGCGTTCATCGAAGGCTACCTCTCCGATATTCACGGCCCCCTGTCCACCGGAAAACTGGAAGTGAAGGACAAGAATGACCGAATCATCCTGAGCCAGCAGCTGGAAGGTCAGAACAATCACTTCGCGATCAAGGTCCCCGCCGGGACGACCTATCCCATTCTGCTGGTCTTTACCCCTCCGGCCGGTGGCGTGAGCCAGGTCGTCCGCGCCGTCGTGACCAGCCCTTTGGCCGACCGGATGGATGTGACCGACATCACCAGTCTCGTGGTGGATGCCGCCTTTGCTCTGGGCGGGCTGACTGAAGAAAACATCGCCAAGGCATCGGGGGGCGCCATTGGCCTTCGCCAGCGGCAGGGTGTTAGCGCCGGTGCCGGCGGCGGTGGATCGGGCGCAGGCCAGAGTGCCGGCGGCGTAAGCCGGGGCGGCCACGGTGGTCACGACATGTCAGGAAGCGGTGCTCCCGGGGCTGGAGGAACGGGAACCGAAGGAAGCATGGAAGGCATGAAGCACGAGTGACTTCAGAACGGCCCGAGCAGCCATCGGCTCGGGCCACTCCCCATCCTAAAGCCGGTCATCTGATCCTGAATGGGCCTCTCCTCAGGCGCCCGACAAAAGCCAAAAGGCCAGCCCCAACGTTAAGCCCGCCGTCACCCAAAGGACGCTTGAAGCGATGCGTCGCGTCACTGGGGAACCCAGCGCGGCAACATAAACCCCCTTCATGATCCCGTTACTCCCCGCAGCCAAAAGAATCGCGGCGGCAAGGACCAGCTTGGGCTTTTCAAGATGGCCGTTGACCACCGCCATCACAAAGGGGTCGATATCTGTCAAACCCGAGATCAAGGCCATATCCTGAAGACCATGCGCCGGATAGGCGCCCAGAAGGTAATGCGTCAAAGCCGTAATCACGAGAAAGGACCCTGCAAAGAGGGCAGCGGCATCGAACTCCAGCGGGTTGGTTCGCCCCCCCATGGGAGGGGCTTCGGATACGGAGTTTTCAGGTCTTCGGTGAATCCAGCTGGCCAACCCAATGAGAAGGGCAAAAAGCCCAAGACATGAAGGCCCAAGAAGGATTCCGACCTGAAGATCGAAGATCGCGACCAGCATCAGAAGTCTCAGATACATCATTCCCGTCGCCAAAATGATGGCCGCCGCATAGGAACGCGAGTCGCTTTCGGCATGGCTTGATTGTCGGGCAATCACAAGGCTCGTCGCCGTACTCGAGTAAAGCCCCCCGATCGCTCCCGTCAGGAGGATGCCTTTCCCCCGAAAAAAATACGTTTGAGCCAAATAACTGACATAGGAAATACTGCTAATCACGACGACTGCCAGCCAGGTTTCATGCGGCGAGACGGGCAAGATCTCTGAAATCGGATCCCGTGGCGTCAAGGGCAGAATCACCCCGGAGAGCACCAGAAATTTGGCCACCGTAATCACTTCCTGGCTGGCCATATGCTCCGTCAGATAAACCAGCTTCTCGCGCGAGTTCAGAACAAAGAGAGCGGAGATTCCGATCGAGACAACCAACCACGAGGGTGCCACCTGCGCCAAAGGCCCCAGCGCATAGCCGAGGAGAATGAACAGCATCCCCAAGACCCCGGCGCCCTGGCGGGCCAGCTTCTGCCGATAAAAGAGGGACATCCAGCTCCCAAGAACCAAAAGCCCCGCAGCGTAGGCCATTCCTCCGGGCGCAAGAGCCCAGAGTGCAAAGCCTGCAAGGGCGGCCAAGACGACCGTTCGGGTGGATCCCAAGCGCATCGAGGGTGGACGTAAAAGGTAGTACTCACGAAGCCCCAAACCGAGCAAAAGGCTCATTCCAAGGGTCAGACCAAGCGCACGAAGCGGTGGGGGAATACTGGCAAATAAGGCATCCAAGGCATGATCTCTCTCAAAGCATGAGACTCATTATCGCGAATTCGGCCGCCCTGAATATCGCGATGAAAGAAGCCCTTACGAGAATGTTTGCAAAAGTCCTCTGCTGGACTGAAGATAGGTCTCCAAAAATATCCATCACGGCCCAACAGAGGATCCGGCAGCCATGAGCCACGTCTCTATCACTGAAATTCGTGAAGCCGTCGGTCATCTCAAAATTATGATTCGTCACGTGGCCGTGGATCCCCGCATGGGGGCCAGGGCCCGACTCCTGATCATCGGACTGATCAGCCTGATGCTGGCCATCAATGGCTTGAACGTCATCAACAGTTACGTGGGGCGTGACTTCATGACCGCCATAGCAGACCACGACCGCGCGGGATTTTCCAAGGAAGCCCTGCGGCTGATCGGTGTGTTTGCGCTACTGACCTTTGCTTCAGTGATGTCCCGTTTTTGCGAAGAGTCCATGGGGCTCCTGTGGC
>JBDKLO010000092.1:0-5508 GCA_039795615.1 Pseudomonadota bacterium | reverse complement strand
GCATGGAACAGCGAGAGGGGGAAATAGAAAAGACCAGTATCAATCTCATCGATGACACTCATGCCGTGAGCGCGAACCTCATCGGTCTTCCAGAGGAGTTGCACCTGTGATTGAAGTTTTTCCAGCGCTTCTTTTCGGAAATACCCCTTGTAGCGGCCACTGCTCAATTCATCGTGTGACACAAATACATTTCGCAGCGCGCCCTTGACCGTCCGCCGCTTGGCTTCGGTCGGATGCGCCGTCATGACCGGAAGATAAAGAAGTTGGTCCAGGAGGACCTGTAACTTGTCGGCGGTGACACCGGCCTCCCTGAATTGAGCGAGCGTGTGATGGAATGAGCCGGGCCAGAAGTGGCCGCCACGTTCCGCTTTTGCTCGTCGCTTTCGAAGGTGAAAGGATTCTTCGGTAATGTGCAGCAGGCTAAAGTAGTGGTTGAAAATGCGAACCACATCACTCGTTGTCTCGATGTCCATCCCATCGATCATCTTTTCCAATGCTTTGCGCGCCTTGGGTGAGTTATCGGATCGAAAGTCACTGAAGAGTTGCTGAAGCTCTTCAACCGTCTGGGCCACGTTGTCCCTCCCTTGACTCTTCATCACGCGGGTCAGAACGGAGGTCATGACGCGAACGGAGTGTCTGAGTTCACGTTCTTCCAAGCTGGTCTGGCTCATGGAGGTTCCTTAGAAACGAAAAAGGGGGAGCATTGAGGGGCGCAAGGATGGTCATCGCCCATGTTTTGATGTCTAAGCACACTCCGTGCCTAGATTTAATGCGGCAAATCAGCGCTTGTTAGCGGCCCTCCTGAGGCATGAGGGCTTTCAAGCTGAACCATTGTGGTGGGGCACAGCTAAATTCTGATCCAAGAGGGTGCGTATTGAAAAGGTGGCTTATCCCATCTGGCTATTAATAAATTCACTTTAATTCTTTATGGAACAAAGTCCCGACTGTTAAATTGGGGTAAATTCTTTTGCTGTGGGGTTTTGTTTTGGCTGTCGTCTTCAAAAAACACGGAGTTCTTCCCGGTTTCAAACTGACCCTAGGGTTCACGATCCTCTATCTCAGCCTGATCGTTCTCATCCCGTTGTCTGCGACCTTTTTCAAGGCGGCTGAATTGGGTTGGTCGGGTTTCTTTGATGTGGTGACGCAGCCCAGAGTTTTGGCCTCTTACCGGTTGACCTTTGGAGCATCGCTGGCTGGTGCACTGATCAATGCCTTTTTTGGATTGATCGTCGCCTGGGTTCTGGTCCGATATGAGTTTCCCTTCAAGAAGTTCATTGATGCGCTGGTCGATCTGCCTTTCGCTTTGCCCACGGCGGTCGCCGGTATCGCGCTGAGTTCTCTCTACTCCACCAAAGGCTGGATCGGTAGCCTTTTCTATGCCCACGGCATCAAGATCGCCTATACCCCTCTGGGGGTGACCATCGCATTGACGTTCATCGGCTTGCCATTTGTCGTGAGGACCGTTCAGCCCATTCTGGAAGACTTTGAGCCTGAGCTTGAAGAAGCCGCCGCCAGTTTGGGTGCAACGCGTTGGCAGACCTTTTCAAAAGTGATCTTTCCGGCTATTTTTCCGGCCCTTTTGACCGGGTTTGCCCTTGCGTTTGCTCGTGCCATTGGTGAATACGGCTCCGTGATTTTTATCGCGGGCAATATCCCGATGGTTTCAGAAATCACGCCGCTGCTGATCATCACCAAGTTGGAACAGTATGACTACCCGGGGGCCAATGCACTGGCCGTCTCGATGTTGGTCGTCTCTTTCCTAATTCTTTTCTTGATCAATGCGATTCAGCGCTGGTCCCAGCGCCGAACGCTCTGAACCTTCGAGGAACCTCACCGCTATGTCGACTGGTTTACCCTTGACCGTCACTCTCACTGCCCCTTCGGCCAGAACGGAGCCATGGTGGCTCCGCTTGATCCTGATTGGAGTTGCCCTGACTTTTCTCTTAAGTTTTATCTTTCTTCCTTTGGCGCTGGTCTTCATTCAGGCCTTCTCAAAGGGCGTCGGATACTACTTAAATGCCCTCAGCGAACCCAATGCACTTCTGGCGGCCAAACTGACTTTGACCGCCGCTGGAATTGCCGTCCCCCTCAATATGGTTTTCGGCGTGGCAGCCGCGTGGTCCATTGCCAAGTTTGATTTTCCGGGGAAGAGCTTTCTGACCACCCTCATTGATTTGCCCTTCTCGGTTTCACCGGTGGTCGCGGGGTTGATTTATGTGCTTTTGTTTGGCCTACAGGGCTGGATTGGGGAGTGGTTGAAAGCGCATGACATCCAGCTGATCTTCGCTGTTCCGGGCATTGTGCTTGCCACCGTTTTCGTCACCTTTCCATTTGTGGCTCGAGAGTTGATTCCGCTCATGCAAGCCCAAGGCAGTGAGGAAGAGGAAGCTGCTTTGGTTTTGGGCGCCACGGGCTGGCAAACCTTTTGGCATGTCACTCTACCTAATATCCGATGGGGACTGCTTTATGGCGTCATTCTCTGCAACGCGAGAGCCATGGGTGAGTTCGGAGCGGTTTCAGTGGTTTCGGGACATATCCGGGGGCTGACCAACACCCTCCCGCTGCATGTCGAAATTCTCTACAACGAATACAACTCGGCCGCAGCCTTTGCGGTCGCATCGCTTCTGGCTTTCCTCGCGTTGGTGACGCTGGCGGCAAAATCTGTACTTGAGTGGCGCGTGAAAGCTCAGCTCAAGGAATCTACTTCTGTGCATTAAAACGGCCTACCAGACATGAGTATCCAGATCGAAAATGTGGTCAAGAGCTTCGGGCAATTTCAGGCCCTGAAGAACGTCAACCTTGAGATTGAAAGCGGTGAGCTGGTTGCGCTCCTCGGGCCCTCCGGGTGTGGAAAGACCACCTTGCTGCGTATCATTGCGGGTCTTGAATCCGCTGATAGCGGCCGGATTCTTTTCCACGGAGAGGATGCGACGCAGCGCAATGTGCGCGAACGCCAAGTGGGTTTCGTCTTCCAGCATTACGCCTTGTTCCGGCACATGACGGTCTTTGACAACATTGCCTTTGGACTCCGGGTCCGTCCCCGGCATCTTCGCCCTTCCGAGGCGGAGATCAGTGAGAAGGTCCACAAGCTTTTAGGCTTGGTTCAGCTGGACTGGTTGGCCAATCGATTCCCGCCACAACTTTCAGGCGGGCAGCGGCAGCGCATCGCACTGGCCAGAGCACTGGCCGTTGAGCCGAAGGTTCTCTTGTTAGATGAGCCCTTTGGGGCCCTGGATGCCAAGGTCAGAAAGGAGCTTCGGCGCTGGTTGCGTCGCTTGCATGACGAACTCCATGTGACCAGCGTTTTTGTGACGCACGATCAGGAAGAGGCATTGGAGGTCGCGGATCGTGTGGTTGTTCTCAACTCCGGAAAAGTCGAACAGATCGGCTCCCCTGAAGAGGTTTACGATCACCCGGCAACCCCATTCGTCTATCAGTTCTTAGGGGATGTGAACCTTTTCCATGGGCGTGTCCATGACGGCCATGCGCATATCGGCGAGGCAGCGGTTCATCTTCCGGATGGCCCGGAGAAACAGGAGGCGGCCGTCTTTTTTGCGCGGCCTCATGAGATTGAAATTCTGACCGAGAGCCCCGGGCCCTCTGCCATTTCTGCCAAAATCCTTGATATCCGCTCGCTTGGCGCGACTGTCAGGGTCGAGTTGGAACGAGCAGACAACAACGAAGTCGTTGAGGTTGAGGTGATCCGCGATCACTTCCAACAGAAGAATGTAAAAGAGGGGGACTCCGTTTTTCTTCATCCCAAGAAACTCAGACTGTTCAGTGAGTCGGACAATGCAGGCGTGATCGCCTAGCCCTCTCGATCCAAAGGGCCGGGTGGTGGAACGGCCCGGCTGACAGAAATCATTCAGGGGCTTTTTGAAAGCCCCTGAATTTTATTGGCCGAAAATGGCTCAGATTTTGGGGTCGAAGGCGCTGTTTTGTGCCGAGATTTCCTGAGGGCTCAGTGAAAGGGCTTCAAGGACGCTCTCCAGCGAATAGTTCTCTTCGGTGATCAGGAGATCGCCGGTCTTTGCTCTAGGCTCCTTGCTTATGAGGATGGCGATGACACCAATCCGCTTTAGAACAGCAAGGACATCTGCGTTGAGGGATTCTTCCTCTGTGAGAACAGTGCCGATATGCCCGAGGTTAAAGAGTTGCCTTTCCAATTTTGTGGCAAGCACTGATCTGTTGGGGCCTGCCACCTGAATGATGGCGGCTCGTTGCCCCAATCTTAAGGCCCATTCATCTCCCGAGACCTGTCCTTCGTTCCTCTGGCGCTCACTCTTGCCGGTAAGGAGGCCTGCACCAATGGTGATGTTAGTCAGGCGGTCGATGATGATGAAGGCCCCCGTTCCCCTTAGTTCTGAATAAGGATCAAAGGCCAGTGGGATGTTGACCGTCAAGTCGCAGAGGCCAATTTCGTTAAGTTGAAGCTGCTCTGCGGGATGGTGCGTCTGTGTGTTCACATCAATGCGATAGTGGATGCTATCGATGACGCCGGGGGTGGTTCTCGTATTGTGTTTGATGAGATAGCGTTGACCGGGTGTTAAGGGTTTCTCCGTCATCCAGACGATATGCGCTTCGAGATGATGGCTCAGCTGTGGCACGTCATCGGAACGAACGAGAACATCTCCGCGACTGATATCGATCTCATCTTCGAGGGTCAGCGTCACCGCTTGCCCTGCAAATGTCTCTTCAAGTTGACCATCGTAAGTCACGATGGCCGCTAATTGACTGGATGCCCCTGACGGGAGAACGGTGATGGCATCCCCAACCCTAAAAACGCCGGAAGCGACGGTCCCGCTATAACCCCTGAAATCGAGGTTGGGACGATTGACGTACTGAACCGGAAAGCGGGGGCGATCGTAGTTTTGGACATCATGAATTTCAATCGTGTCCAGGAGCTCAAGTAACGGCTTTCCTGAATACCAGGGTGATTTTGTGCTGGGATTGACGACATTGTCGCCCTTGAGCGCAGAGATCGGGATGAAGCGAATATCGGGGATATGGAGCTTCTGGGCAAAGGCGAGGTAATCGGCGCGAATGTTTTCGAAAACAGCTTCGTCGAAACCGACGAGATCCATCTTGTTGATGGCAACGATGACATGCCGGATGCCGAGCAGAGAAACGATATAGCTGTGACGACGGGTCTGAGTCTGTACCCCGTGGCGAGCGTCGATCAGGATGATAGCCAGATCACAGGTCGACGCGCCGGTCGCCATGTTGCGGGTGTACTGCTCATGCCCGGGAGTGTCTGCAATGATGAACTTGCGCCGGGTAGTCGAGAAGTAGCGATAGGCCACGTCGATGGTGATGCCCTGTTCGCGTTCAGCTTCAAGGCCGTCCATCAAGAGTGCCGGATCAAAGTCATCGCCGGTGGTGCCGAATCGTGAACTGTCCTTCTTGAGGGCGGCAATCTGGTCCTCGTAGATCATCTTGGAATCGTGGAGGAGACGCCCGATGAGGGTGCTCTTGCCATCGTCGACATTGCCGCAGGTCAGGAACCTC
>JBDKLO010000091.1:0-57471 GCA_039795615.1 Pseudomonadota bacterium | reverse complement strand
ACTCTCAGGGCATCTAATCGCATGACATTTGAAACCATTTCCTTTTCACTCTTGTGAAAAAGGCCGGCTTCGGTCCCTTCATCGATCATGAGACTGATTTCGCGTTCGGTGACGATCGAATCCTCGCGATGGCGCACCCTGAGCACAAACAAAACGCAATCGGTAGACCAGCTTAAAAGCCGGACCAAGGGATAAGCCAGCATGGAGAGAAACCGCATGGGTCGGGCCATGCCGATGGCAATCGACTCGGCCTTGATGAGAGCGAGACGTTTGGGAACCAGTTCACCGATGATCAGCGAGAAATAGGTGATCAGGAAGACCACGACCACCGTCGAAAGAACATCACTGTGAGCGGCGATCAGGGGAAACTGGCGGAGATAGTCGTCCACTTTCTGAGACAAGGCAGCCTCACCGAGCGCTCCACTCAGGATTCCGATGAGGGTGATTCCAACCTGAACCGTCGATAGAAAGTGACTGGGGGCATTAGCCAGGTTCAGGGCAGCGTCCGCACCTGAAACACCGTCATCCACAGCCTGCTTCAGCCGGGTCTTGCGGGCAGAAAGAATGGCAAGCTCAGACATCGCAAAGAGGCCGTTCAATAGGAACAGGACGGCCAGTATGAGAATGTCCATTCTAATCCGCAGGGAGTTAATCGAGACTCTAGAGTAGCGAATCGACCGTGAGGATGCAAAAATGGATTTTTGCGGATTATCGACAGGCTCCTCATGCGCGCACTCCTCCAACGCCTGATGGGCCCTTTCAAGGCGCCGGGCTTTTCTGTCAGTGCCCTCCTCGGCCTCTATGCCCTCTCCGGCTGGAGCTCTCCTCCGCTGAACCATATTGCCATCCTCGGCCTTTGGACGATTCTCCTAATCCAACCCAGTGGCCGCTCCTGGCTCCGCCAGCATCCTTTGAGCCGGTATATGGCTCTCTTTGTGGTTCTGATCGGGGCGCTCTCGATCCGCGGCATGATCTTGCATGCCACTCATCTGCCTGCTCAGGCCCTCGAGACGGCCAAGTGGCTCCTGATTCCTGGATTCATGGCCGTGGCCTATGGCATGGATGGACAACCGCAGCGCATCGTGAAGCTCTGGATTGGACTCCTGCTGGGCCTCATGGTCGGCTTGCTTGCACACGCGCCACTGGATGCGTTACTTCACTTTGATGTGACTTTCGAGCGTCAACCCAAATTCCAGTTTTCACGGGCGGGCATGGTCGGACTGGCTTCGAGTGTTGCCCTCTTGGGCCTGATTATTCTGGCTCCACGGCTTGGCACGCTGGAAAGGCGATATCAGCTCACGGCATGGCTCCTGTGGGGTCTTGCGAGCTATCTCTCTGTCTTCATGTTGCTGGCCAGCCAGTCACGCATCAGCTGGCTGGCGCTCCTGCTCGTCGCACCCTGCGTGCTCCTGATCCTCGGCCGAAATGCCGACAAAGAGCGAAGCGCCCCCAAAAACCGCTGGCCATGGCTGATTCTGCTTCTTTTGGGACTTCTGATTGCTGCAGGCACCCTCAGGAACCTCGAGGGATTCAAGGAGCGAATGGGGAAGGACTGGACTTTCATTGCCCACCAGATCCAGGGCCATTCCCAAGAGGCCGACCAGAGTGCCTCATTCACCTTGCGATCGAGAATCTTCAAACTTGGCGTCATTGCAATCGAGCAACACCCTTGGCTGGGCTGGGGTAATGTCGGAACCTCATATATCGCCAGCCTGACAGGCGATGAGATCTTTAAGATTCCGGATGTCCCTGAGGGCGGGGAACGATTGATCTGGATTACACACCTTCACAGCACTTATCTGGAGATTTTGGCGCGTTTCGGCGTCGCCGGATTCGTGTTGTTTGGCTGGGGCTTTGTGCTTTGGATCAGAGCGCTTCGGGACCGCTCTCATGAAGGACATTATCCGCGGGAGCTTCTGGTCTTCCTCGGAGGCACGGGCATCATCATGGCGATCTGGGATATGACCGAATATCGCGCCACCATGGAAGAATGGCGCGTCCTGTTCTCAATGCTCGCAGCCAGCGCGTTTACCGGCACCAAAACACTGACCGGTCAGGGGTCCTCAAACATCATTTGATCACTGAAATGATGCCACGGGTTTCGAGCCCTTCCAGTATCTGGTCAATACACTGGGAAACTTCGTGCTCTGCGGTTTTCACGCGAAACTCGGGGTTTTCTGGAATCTCGTAAGGAGATGAAATTCCGGTAAATTCAGCAATCAGGCCCTCCCGGGCCTTTTGATAGAGCCCTTTGACATCCCGCTGCTCGCAGATCTCCAGCGTGGCATCGCAATGAACCTCGAGAAACTCGCCTGGCGCAAAAAGACTCCGGACGATTTCACGATCTTGCCGCAAAGGTGAAATGAAGGCGGTCACGACAATCATGCCGGTTTCAACGAAGAGTCTGGAGATTTCCCCCGCCCGCCGAATATTTTCGGTGCGATCGGGTAGTGAAAATCCCAGATCGCTGCAAATCCCGCCCCGAAGGATATCCCCATCCATAACCACCACGCGGCAGCCACGAGCGAAAAGCGCTCGCTCTAAATGCTGAGACAAGGTCGATTTTCCGGACCCTGAAAGCCCCGTCATCCAGAGCACAGCCGCTCTATGCCCATTCTGCGCCTCCCGCTCCTCACGAAGGATCCGATCTTGGGCAGGGCCGATGCCGATATTTGATGATTTGCCACGCATAAGAGGGAGTTGCGACCTTAAGCGTCGAGAAGCAAAGAGAGATAGGCATCGCCGCTGGGGCCTGGCGTAAATCGCCGTGCGCGCTGACGCCTGGCTTCAGCATCGCCGGGCGTATCTAGCGCCCTCCCCATGGCCTTAGCCAAGAGAGCATCGTTCCCCACTGGAATTAGCTCCCCATGAATACCCCCTTCCAAAATCTCCCGGGGTCCACTCGGGCAATCGGTTGCGACAACCCGAGTCCCAAGGGCCAGGGCCTCCACTAGCACCGTGGGCAATCCCTCCCATTCGGAGGACAAGACAAACAAATCGGCATCAGCCATAAAGTCCCAGGGATTCTGACAAAAGCCCGGCATCTGAACCCGCTCTTCGAGCCCTTCGGAGGCAATAAAATTTTCCAGCGCTTCCCGATCTACGCCCTCACCAAGAATCAGAAGGCGCGCCGGTCGCTCTTTCAGCAAACGTTTGAAGGCCCGAATCAGGGTTGGAAAATCCTTTGCCCGACGTAGGCTTCCTACCCCCAGAATCACCGGTTCGGTTCTCTCAACAAACCACGGATGTTCGACCGGAGGTCTTTGACCTTCAATCATTTCTTCCGTCACGGAGGGGTTCCAGATCACCTTGATCTTTTCACGCGAAAGTCCCGAAACCACGGCCAGGTCATCCGCCACACCGCCGGATACGGCCACTACGGCATCGGCATACGCATAGGTTCGCCGAATCAGAAACGGTAGCAATCGCACCTTTCGATCCGTCGCAACGGGGACATAACGGGACAGGGTACTGTGGCAACTGATCACCAGACGCGTAGGAACCCGGACGAGAGCTCGAGCCCACACCGCCGCCAGATTACATTCGTCTGAGGCCGATAAAAGGGCGTCCGGCCGGTGCCTTTTGAGATATGAGGCCAGTGCGAGGGTATAGGCGCGCAATTTAGGGGCATGGAGGGGAACGACCCTGACTCTTGGGTCGAGGGCTTTCAGAAAATCACCTACGGCTTCTGCCAGCACCAGATCGACCTGATGACCTCGTCGCACAAATTCATTGGCAAGGTTACCGACGACCCGCTCAAGCCCACCCCCATGCATGGTTCGGGTAAAAAGCGCGATATGACGGGGATGGATGTGCCCCATGTCTTCCATCAAAGGTGCCCGTGGACCCACCGTCGGTCCAGAACGTTCTTGACGTCATAGACCACTGCCCGGTCATGGCCAAAATCTCGGAGCGCCTCAGCGCCTGAGTCCAGAAAGTCTCGATGGGCTACGGCCAAGACCACGGCATCGTAGCTGGCTTTCACGGGAAGGACGATCGGGGTAATCCCATATTCCCGCTCAGCCTCCGCTGGATCCACCCAGGGGTCGTGAACATCCACGTCAACGCCATAGCTTTGAAGTGCCGCGACAACATCCACCACTTTGGTATTGCGAAGATCAGGGCAGTTTTCCTTAAAGGTAAGGCCCAGCACCAAAACCTTGGACTGATGAATGGGCAGCTGATGCCGCGCCATGAGCTTCACCACCTCGCCCGCGACGTAATCGCCCATCAGATCGTTAATTCGGCGGCCTGCCAGAATCATTTCCGCATGAACCCCGACCTCCTGGGCCTTATGCGTCAGGTAGTAAGGATCGACGCCAATACAATGCCCGCCGACCAGACCCGGCTTGAACTTCAGAAAGTTCCACTTGGTCCCCGCCGCATCTAAAACGTCTGCTGTATTGATTCCCAGCCGATTAAAGAGAATGGCCAATTCGTTGATCAACGCAATGTTGACATCACGTTGCGTGTTTTCGATGACCTTGGCCGCTTCTGCCGTTCGTATATCAGGCGCGCGATGAGTTCCAGCCTGAACCACGCTGCCATAGAGGGCATCCACACGCTCTGCGGCTGACTCCGTCGATCCCGACGTCACCTTAATGATGGAGGTAAAGCGATGCTCGCGGTCTCCAGGATTAATTCGTTCTGGACTGTAACCGCAAAAAAAGTGCCCCGCATCGTTTTTAATCTCCGGCGCTTGACGGGTTGCGTAGCGAAGTCCTGAGATACTTTCCAGAATCGGGACACAAAATTCTTCCGTGGCTCCGGGATAGACCGTGGATTCGTATATCACCAAATCCCCATCCTTCAGCAACTGGGCCACGGTTTCAGTTGCCGAGCGAAGCGGTTCAAGATCCGGCCTTTTGAATCTGTCGATCGGCGTTGGGACCGTAATGATGAAGATATTGCAGGCGGCCAGTCCTAAGGGGTCACAGGTGAAGGTCAGCTGAGTGGCTTTTTGGAAGTCCGGGGCATCAACCTCGCCCGTGCGGTCATAACCCTTGGAAAGCTCATGAATCCGCTCGGGGCGGATGTCAAATCCGATGGTAGGATACTTGGCACCGAATTCGGTGGCCAAAGGCAACCCCACGTAGCCGAGACCTACTACGCCGATATTGACGCCCTGAAGAACACTCATAAGTCTATCGTCGCCGAAATTCTTTGCCATGAAGGCGATCCGCCTGTTATGCCGCTGACCCCAAGTACCGGAACCTGTGACCAGAGCCTCCCCCGCAAAACGCCAGACCTTTTTTGACGCCATCTGGTCATCGGTCATCTGGACAACCCTTGATCGGGCTGCCGCTCTGTTCAAGCATGCCTATGTGGCATCCATGATCGGCCTCACTGCTGAGGTCGACGTATTCTACATGGCGGTCGCCATCCTCACTCTCTTTGTCTTCAGCTGGGGGCGGATTGCCGAAGTCCTTGCCGTTCCTCGATTGGTCGAACTCGTCAACCACGGGAAAAATGAAGAGGCGACCCGCCTCAGTGCGGATCTTTTCAGCTTCAGCATCACCTTTTCGATTGGTCTGGGATTGTCCATCAACCTCCTCTGGCCTGCGCTGACACACATTGCCTGGGGCTTCGACAGTGCTCGACTCGATCTACTTGATGAAGCGGTCAGATGGGCTCAGCCGCTGCTGTTCCTTTATATTCCGACCCGGATGCTCTACT
This sequence comes from Pseudomonadota bacterium, assembly GCA_039795615.1. Taxonomy (GTDB): domain Bacteria; phylum Pseudomonadota; class Gammaproteobacteria; order Methylococcales; family Methylococcaceae; genus UBA6136. The sequence goes on along the minus strand of JBDKLO010000091.1, from coordinate 51,795 downwards.
CCCTTTCGAAAGCGCGCAGAGCCTTTTACGTCAGCTACCGCAACGAATTCATTGTGACCTTGACCATTCTGGTCATCATCACGCTTTACCCCAACACCCCCGGAGTCCTTCTCTGGTCTTTTGGCATCGGGACTCTGGTCGCCTTCCTGACCACACTAGCCTCAAGCTGGCGTATTCTGGGCCGTATCGGCAACCCCTTCTCCACCGGAGTTCGGACCATCCTGCCCTTCGCACCGCCCCTCTTGGCGATGTTCACCATCCAACACATCTATACGCTGATCGACAAGGGCTTCCTTTCCTTCCTTCCGGAGGGCTTTGTCAGCGTCATCGCCTATAGCTGGACCCTGACCACGCTCGCTCCCTCAGTCCTGCAAATGGAGGGGGCCTTCATCACGGTGTACACAGAAGCAAAGCAGAATCCCGAGGTGCGATCGGATACCGTCAACAAACTGGTCAGCGCCAGCATCACTCTCGGAATGATGATCAGCCTTGGCCTGTTTGGCTTTGGGGAAGACATCGTCGCCCTGCTTCTTCAACGTGGGAAATTTGGCCCCGAAGATACGCAAAATGTGGCTCAGTGCCTGAGCATCTTTGCACCCTCGATTATTCCGCTCCTGCTCATGAATCCCTTGGGACAAATTTTTCAGGTGGAACAGCGAGTCAAACTGGTCATTCGAAGACTGGTTTTCGGCATGCTGGTCAATGTCGTATGCTGTTACCTGTTTCTTTTTGAGTACAAGCTTGGGGCGAATGGCGTCGCCCTGGCCACCACCATCAGTCAATGGGCCATGGTCATCACCGCGTTGACCTTGATGCAGCGCATCCAACTCCGCATTCACTATCTGCGCCATCTGGGATGGTTAATCACGATGTTTGCCTTAGGGCTTTTGGATTTGCATGTTGCAGAAGCCCTTCGAGTGCTTCACCCGAGCCGCTGGATGATCGCGCCCGCTGGTCTCCTGTTCTTTGGGCTTTTCATGTTGCCGATCATGTTGGGAAGAAGCCGCGAAAGCGCCCTTGCCCGCGCACTGCTCGGTCGCTCGTTTAAAAAAATCGGCCTGGGTAACCTTGGATGAGCCAGCATTCCCCGATCCTCAGCATCATTACGCCCACGTATAACCGGCGCCATCTCCTCCCCCGGGTCTTGGCATCCGTCATTCAGCAAACACTGACCGATTTCGAATGGATCATTGTGGATGACGGATCTAGCGACGGAACCCGTGAATATCTGGACGCCCTCGATGACCCCAGAATCATCCGCATCTATCAAAACAATCAGGGATGCAATGCCGCCCGTCACCGCGGTGAACAGGACATGCGGGGCCAATATGTGGTTTTTCTTGACAGTGACGACGAGCTGGCAGGGCCCGAAACTCTCCATCGAATGGTCGAGAGAATTGTCACGACACCTCCTGATGTTGGCGTTGTCGGATTTGGCGTAACCACCCCCTCCGGAGGGGGTGGCCACTCTCAGCTGGCTGAACCCGAAATGTTGCTCGACTATGGCGATGTTCTCTGCGAGCGCAAGGTCAAAGGGGAAATCTTTCGCATCTTCAAACGCGAGGCACTCGCTGTGACCCCCTGGTGGACCGAAGGGCTTGGGATGCTGACCCTCCGCTATTTCGAAATCGCACGTCACTACAAACTCCTCGTGACCCAAGAGGTCGCCCTCATTTATCACATGAATCACGGGGGAAATCTCACCAGCGCAAGACAAACCATTCGTCGTGCCCACTCGATGATCGAAGGTTATGAGCGCCTCATTCGAGAACATCAGGAAGGATTCCGTCATGCCTGCCCAGGCGCACTGGGGCTGAACCTTTTCCATACCGCCATGTATTGTGCGATCGATGGACAAAACCGCCGAGCCATCGGACACGCCATCCAATCGCTCCAAGAAAAGGGACCCAAACTCCATAATCTCATCCTGCTGGCCTCGCTTCTCATTCCGCTCCAGATCCGGCGAAAGCTCTTTATCTGGCGTTCAACACTGAAAGGACGGCAGTAATTCTCTTGAAAAAGCGTGTCGCCTTTATCACGAGTGGACTTCCGACCGGAGGCGCTGAACTCGTGCTGGTCTCCCTCCTCTCCCGGCTGGACAGAAACCGATTTGAGCCCCTGGTCATCAGTCTTCGCGGCGAAGGGGATCTGGGTCAGATCATTCGCGAACTGGAGGTTCCGGTTCTCGCTTTGGAACTAGGACCCAAGCCAACCCTGGGCTATGAGATTTTGAAAGGGATTCGAGCCTTGAGGCACTTTGAGCCTGATGTCATTCAGGGCTGGATGTACCATGGCAATCTTTTCTCGTGGCTCGCCGCACCCTGCATGCGAAGAAGACCCCGGCTGCTCTTCTCGATCCACAATGCGCTTAGCGACTGGACCAGCGAGCGCCACCTGACGCGTAAGATCATTCGACTCAATGGCATCCTTTCCGATGCGGCTGACCGCGTCATCTACCCCTCGGAGCCCAGCGCACTTCAGCATGAAACCCTTGGATACGCGAGGACTCGGACCCAGATCATCCCGAATGGCTTTGATTGCGATCGCTTCAGTCCGGATCCCTCTGACCGCGCTCAAATGAGGGCTGAGCTGGGCTTTAGGGAGCATGACTTTGTGATCGGCATGGCCGCCCGATACCACCCGGTGAAAGACCATGCCATCCTTCTGGCCGCGGTCAGGGACACTCTGGATCGGTGTCCATCGACGCGACTTTTACTCTGTGGGCCCGGCGTCGATGAAAAAAATCCCGAGCTTCAGCAACTGATTCGAAAATATCGTCTTGAAGAGGTTGTTAAACTCCTCGGCACCCGTCGGGACATGCCTCGGATCTACCGCGCGATGGATCTTCTCGCCTTAACATCAAAAAGCGAGTCAGCCCCAGGCGTTCTCGCCGAAGCTATGGCGAGCGGCATACCCTGTGTTGCTACAGATGTGGGGGTCTGCAAGAAAACCCTGGCCGGGACCGGCTGGGTCGTAACCCCCCGGGATCGACGTTCGATCGCCGAGGGCCTAATTGAAGCGGCCGAACTCCCCAGGGAGGCCCTTAAACGCCGGGGGGAGAAGGCGCGCGATGAAATTGTCAGCACGCTTGCCCTTTCTGCGATGATCGAGGCCTATCAATCCCTGTTTGAAGCGACTTCAACCCACCCCTGACACTCCATCACCCCCCACAAACCATGTGCGGATTTACCGGATTTTTCGACCGAAAGCACAGCCTCAACAGCGAGGAGGCTCGCCCGATTCTTGAGGCCATGAATCGAAAGATTCTGCATCGTGGACCCGATGATGAGGGTCTGTGGATCGATGCCAATCAGGGCATTGCATTGGCTCACCGCCGCCTGTCCATTCTGGATCTGTCCGCCGCCGGCCATCAACCCATGATCTCGAAAAGCCAGCGCTATGTTCTGGTCTTCAATGGCGAAATCTACAACCATCTCGAAATTCGCCGGGACATCGAACAGCATGGCCCCGCTCCCATCCATCACCTTGCGGACCAAGCATCATCAGTCAAGCCTCAGGTGGGCGATCGCTGGCGTGGCCACTCCGATACCGAAACCCTGTTGGCAGCCATCGAGACTTTTGGCGTCGGGGAGGCCCTTTCCCGGAGCCGGGGAATGTTTGCCTTTGCACTCTGGGATCGGCATGACCGCCTGCTTTACCTCGCCCGCGATCGAATGGGAGAAAAGCCGCTTTACTATGGCTGGCAGGGCAACAGCTTTCTGTTTGGCTCGGAACTGAAAGCACTTGAGGCACATCCCGACTTCCGCGCAGAAATCGACCGCAACGCCCTTTCCGAGCTTCTGAGGCTGGGTTACATTCCCGGCCCCGGAAGTATCTATAGCCACATCCACAAGCTCCCACCCGGCACCTACCTGGCCATTGGCATCCATCGCCCAGAGGCGCGACCGGTGAGCTATTGGTCAGCGGCTGATGCCGCCCTCAGAGGGCAAATGACGCCTTTCTCTGGCGATGAGACAGAGGCGGTAGCCCGCCTTGATAGTCTTCTCAGAGACGCTGTCGCCAGCCAGATGGTGGCCGATGTTCCCCTGGGGGCCTTCCTCTCCGGGGGCATCGACTCGAGTCTGGTGACTGCCCTGATGCAGGCGCAATCCAACTCGCCCATCCAAACGTTTAGCATCGGCTTCGAAGAAGAGGAGTACAACGAAGCCCCCTTTGCCAAAGCGGTCGCCCAGCATCTGGGAACGCACCACACTGAATGGGTCCTGGGAGCCGATGCCGCCCTCGCCGTCATCCCGGATCTTCCGACGCTCTACGATGAACCGTTCGCAGATGTCTCTCAGATTCCAACCCATCTGGTTTCCCGACTCGCCAGCCAAAGTGTCAAGGTAGCCCTGACCGGTGATGGGGGTGATGAACTTTTCGGAGGGTATAACCGTCATTTCTGGACCATGCGACTTTGGAACCGCATGCGCTTCGTCCCTCAGGGCCTGCGACGGCAAGTGGCCCATGTTCTGACACTGGTGCCGCCACACCTCTGGGACAGCACATTCAGGGCCTTGGGCTTTCTCTTGCCAGAGGGTCTCCGATATCGAAGCCCTGGGGACAAACTTCACAAATTGTCCCGGATGCTGGGCGCTTCCCGCCCTGAGGACATCTACTTTGACCTGATCGCGCAAACCAAGGATCAGAATCGTCTGGTGACAGGAAGCCATCCTCAAAGCAACGCGTTGAACGACCCGTCGAGCTGGCCCGCATTGCGTGAGATTGAACACCGAATCATGTATCTCGATTCGATCACTTATCTGCCAGATGACATCCTGACCAAGCTGGATCGGGCCGCCATGGGGGTCAGCCTTGAGGGACGCGTTCCTTTGTTGGATCATCGGATTGTTGAATTTGCCTGGCAACTGCCGCTGAACTTCAAGATCCGTGAAGGCCGGGGCAAGCATGTGCTCAGGCAAGTGCTCTCCCGCTATGTGCCGGAAACTCTGACAGAGCGCCCCAAGATGGGATTCGGGGTTCCGATCGATCGTTGGCTACGCGAACCCTTAAAGGATTGGAGCGAAACCCTGATCCAACCCGAACGCCTGAAAAACGAAGGGTTTTTCCATCCCAAGCGCGTCCAGCACCTCTGGAAACAACACCTGAGTGGTCGCAAAAATCATGCGTCCACCCTCTGGAGCATTCTCATGTTTCAGTCCTGGCTTGAGTCACGGCGATAGGCCATGCAGTCGAAGCCCAACCGCCCTAAGCTTCTCTTCTTCGTGACCGAAGACTGGTACTTCTGCTCACATCGATTGCCTCTGGCCCTAGCGGCGCGCGATGCTGGATACGAGGTCGCAGTGGCTACCCGAGTTAATGCCCATGCGGAGATGATTACCCGGGAAGGGATCCGACTGATTCCACTTCGCCTCTCCCGGGGAGGCAAGAATCCCTTACGTGAGTGGCGAACACTCTGGGCGCTTTTTCGTGTCTTGAGAAATGAAAAACCCGACATCCTTCACAACGTTGCAGTAAAACCCGTCCTTTACGGGACTCTCGCGGCCCGACTGGCGGGAACCCATCGGGTCGTTAATGCACTCGCTGGCCTCGGACACCTTTTCGCCGTCCGGGAACGCGCCGGTCTCCTCCGGGGCGTTGTCAAACTGGCGTTTCGGCTTCTCCTCCGAGGGTATGGCCAGGTGATCGTCCAAAATCCCGATGACCTTCGGCTACTGGAATCCAGTGGCGCTATCCTTGAGGGGCAAGCCACTCTGATTCGGGGATCTGGCGTTGATCTCACGAAGTTCATGCCAAGCCCCGAACCCGAGGGAATTCCCATGATCGTGTTTGCAGCACGGCTCCTTTGGGACAAAGGCGTGAAGGAATTTGTTGAAGCCGCAACAATCCTCAAGAATGAAGGAATTAAGGGGCGCTTTGTGATTGTTGGCGCACCGGATGCAGAAAATCATGCGGCCATTCCAAAGGACCAACTGGAGGCTTGGGCCTCCGAGGGCGCCATCGAGTGCTGGGGTCAACGTGCGGACATGTCCGAAATCTTGGCCGCGTCCGTCCTCTTTTGCCTACCCTCCTACTATGGCGAAGGTGTGCCCAAGGTTCTTCTCGAGGCCGCGGCCTCGGGACGCCCGCTCATCACCACTGATATGCCTGGGTGCAGGGAAGTCGTCGAAGATGGTGTGAATGGTCTTCTTGTTCAGCCCCGTGATGCTGAAGGACTGAGCCGCGCCATAAGGGACCTCCTGAACGATAAAGAGCGGAGGACTCAGATGGGTGCAGCATCAAGGCACCTAGCCGAAGCCTCTTTCGGTATCGACGCGGTGACCACACAGACCCTTTCGGTCTATAACGCTCTTCTTTCCTAATGAATCAATCCAGCCAAGAGGGAGACATGTTCCCTGGCCAACCCTCCCTCGGCACGGTGATCATCGCCGGCGCCCACAAGTCAGGGACGACGACCCTCTATGCCCTGCTCGCCCGCCATGATGAGATTGGCATGAGCGTGGTCAAGGAGACCAATTACTATTGCCCTGACCTCTGGCCTCTGTTGCCTCATGTCCAGCGGCTGACCTATCCTGAAGTCGAGTCACTGAATAAGAACGGGAAAACCCGCCACTTGGGCATCATTCAGGACGAGGAAAGCTACGACCGGTTATTCCCCTCTCGGCCTGGCCTTCGTTACCGAGGCGAGGCCAGCCCGTTTTATCTCCGCTCCACCCTCGCCGCTCAGGAAATCGCTCGTCATCGCCCCGATGCCCGCATCATTGTTGTGGTCAGAGACCCAATTGAACGACTGCTTTCTCACTACGCCATGGAAGTTCGCGATGCACGAATCCCTGAACCCATCGAACTTGCGATTCAGGAGGAACTGGCTGACATCAAAAAGGGACAAAAACCATTGCATGGCCTCTTGGATTCAGGCTGCTATGGCGAGGGCCTGTCTCGTTTCTTTCAGCACTTCCCCGCCGATCAGATTCTGGTCCTCGATATTTCCGAGCTGTCGAATCCTCATCACCTCAAGCACCAACTTGCCGCTTTTCTTGGAATCGACCCCTTGGGCTTCGCTACTTCGCTCTCAAACCAGAATGAATCGGTCTCAGCCAGAGCCCCCCGCCTGAATCGGTTTTTGGCCCAATCAGGACTCAAGAAACTTGTTCGAACGTGGATCCCCCAAGTCGTTATCGATAGCCTTAAGCCCTTGTATTACCGTCCACAGGCTCGAAATCACTCGGTTAACGAGGACCTTAACAACTGGCTTGTGACCTTTTTCCAAAAGGATGTGCGAAAACTGGAGGCACTCGTGGGCCCTAGGCCTTGGGACTGGATAAAGCGCTATACCTGATCAACTCCCCGCTTACGTGAGAACCCCATGTCCGCTGAATCGCGAAAAATCGAACAATCCCTGCCAGGCCGGGAAACCCAGGATGGTGCCGGGGTCCGTCTCACGCGGATCATCGGACAACCCCTCCAGCATCGGCTCGACCCTTTCTTGATGCTCGATTATTTTCGAAGCGATGACCCCAATGACTACATCCGCGGCTTTCCTGAACACCCTCATCGGGGCTTTGAGACACTCACCGTGTTGCTCCAAGGGCAGATGCGACATCGCGACAATCGTGGACATGAGGGCGTCATTGAAACCGGTGGCGCCCAATGGATGTTGGCCGGTCGTGGCATCATCCATTCGGAAATGCCCGAACAGGCGCAGGGCCAACTGGAAGGATTCCAGCTCTGGATCAACCTCCCAGCCAGTGAAAAGATGGCTGATCCGCAGTATCAGGACCTCAACGCCAAGGACATTCCCGAAATTCAAGTGGGCTCCTCCCGTGTCCGCGTGATCATGGGAACCCTTTTGGGTATGAAAGGGGCCATACAGCGTCCTCGGACCGAACCCACCGTGCTGGATGTCAGCATGACTCACGGCGAATCCCTGACGCTCCCGATCGAAACCTCACAGCACGCAGCCCTTTTTACCAGCCAAGGCGATCTTCGCGTGGGAGGCACGCCGCTGGCGAGTCGTCATCTTGGCGTTCTCGACCATTCGGGGGATACCGTTTTGATTGAGGCGACCTCGGACTGTCGATTTCTCCTCATTGCTGGAAATCCCCTCCATGAGCCGATTGCATCCTATGGCCCTTTCGTCATGAACAGTCCTGATGAAATTCACACAGCCATTTCCGACTTTCAATCTGGTAAATTCGGCTGAGTAATCACACTCCCCTTGAAACCCTTCGATCCGGTGCGACCCGCGCTTCGCAATATCCCATGAAAGACAGCTTCGACATCCTAGCCCAGCAACTGGTTGATGCCGGGCGCTTCATCGACCAGCGCGGCTGGGTTCCGGCCACCAGCGGCAACTTCTCGGCGCGTCTTCCAGACGGCCGAATCGCCATTACCGTCTCAGGGCGTCACAATGGACGATTGACGGTTGAGGACATCATGACGATTGATGCCCAGGGCCGCTCCCTGGACGGCCGCCGCGCCTCCGCTGAAACCCTGTTACACACCGCCATATACCAGCGTTACCCCGACGTGAATGCCGTTTTGCATCCGCATTCACCCGCAGCAACACTGCTTTCGCGCCTGCACCGTGACCTTCTTGTGCTTGAAAACTATGAACTCTTGAAGGCGTTCCCGGGAGTCACAACGCATGAAGCTCGCGTTACGATCCCGATCTTTCCGAATGATCAGGACATTGCCCGACTTTCAGAAACGGTTGATCGCTGGATCGCACAACACGGGGATATCCATGGCTACATCATCGCAAGCCATGGCTTTTATACCTGGGGCGACAGCGTAGATGCCGCCCTTCGTCACCTTGAAGCCCTCGAGTTTCTTTTCGATATCGAGGCCCGACTCCACGGAGCGTCAACAGCATGAGCGTTCTCACCATTCATCCAGAAAACGAGCCCCATCAGTTTGAGGTTTTTTACGACGCCGAATCGATCAGCAAGGAACTTCGTGAGATCGGTGTTCAGTTCGAACGTTGGGAGGCCGACGCCACTCTGCCCAAAGACGCCGATCAGGAGGCGATCCTCAAGGCCTACAAACCCTCCGTGGATCGACTGATCCTTGAACATGGTTTTCAGTCCTCGGATGTGATCCGCTTAAAACCCGATCATCCCGATCGAGACACCCTTCGCCAGAAATTTCTTAATGAGCATACTCATTCGGAGTTTGAGGTTCGCTTTTTTGTCGAAGGTCAGGGCCTTTTCTTCCTCCATCCCAACGACAAGGTCTATGCCGTCCTTTGCGAACGCGGGGATCTAATCAGCGTGCCGGACGGGGTGAAGCACTGGTTCGACATGGGTGAGAGCCCTTCCTTCACCTGTATTCGCCTTTTTACGAATCCTGAAGGTTGGGTCGCTCAGTTCACCGGAGATCCCATCGCAGACCGCTTTCCGACGCTCGATCACTTTGTGGGTGCCGCTCCATGATTGAAGCCGTGCTGACCGACATTGAGGGCACCACGTCGTCAATTTCTTTTGTGAAAGACGTTCTCTTTCCTTATGCAAGGGAACGCATGGCGGATTTTGTGACCCAGAGCCAGCATGCCCCGGAGGTCCAGCAGGCGCTTCACGACGTGAAGTCCCTGGCGGGAATCGAACTGAATCTGGAGGCCTCGATCCAGCTCCTCTGCCAATGGATCGACGAGGACCGAAAGGTGACGCCACTCAAGGCCCTTCAGGGATTGATCTGGGAGGCGGGTTACCAGCAAGGGGACTTCCACGGACACCTCTATCCGGATGCCCATGAGGGGCTCAAACGTTGGCGAGCTCTCGGACTCCCTCTCTATGTGTTCTCTTCCGGCTCGGTCAAGGCGCAGAAACTGCTCTTCGGACACACCGAATATGGGGATCTGACACCCTGGTTCGAGGGCTATTTCGATACGACCACAGGTCCCAAGCAGGCGCCTTCGTCCTACGTGGCGATCGCCGAAAAGATGGGCCGCCCCCCAGCACATATCCTCTTTCTCTCGGACATTGAGGGCGAACTGGATGCCGCCGCCTCAGCCGGACTTGCCACCTGCCAACTGGTCAGGGACCCTGCGGTGATGGCCTCATCCCGGCATGCCCACGCCACCCGTTTTGACGAAATTGAACTTTCCAACGACTAATTATTTCCCTAAAGGAAACGCATTGTCGCCCAAAAGAAAACCCGAAGCGCAACTAACCACGCCCGGGTAAAAGCCTAAATATTGGCATGTTTTGTGCTTTTGATTTAATGTTCATTATGGCTTGAACCTAAAGGTTTCGGCCGTTACAGTAGAACCAACGTTCATGGGGACACAAGAAGTCCCCGCCCTTGCATCTAGAAATTCCCCGTTGGCCTGGAGGCCTTCAAAGCGGAGAATTCCTCGATGCTCATGCGTAAACCCGCCGGCTCCGGCCGTCTAAAGTATTGCCTATGAGTTATCACGCCAAGAATCCGTCTGGCCTTCTGACCCCCCATCATTCCCACACCCTGAGCCGCCGTAGCTTTCTGGCTCGATCCACAGTCGCCGCAGCGGGCGCCTTGCTCCTTCCGGCCCGAGAGTCGGTCGCTAACATACTCTCCACCGAGAGAACCCTGCGCTTCCACAACGTCAATACCGACGAGGAACTGACACTTCGGTGCTGCCCTGAACACGAATACGATCGTGAAACACGGCTTCGCTTCAGCAGCCTGATGCGCGACCACCATGCCGATGAAGTCAGGGAAATGGACCCAGCCCTTATCGACATCTTCTTTGCCCTGTCCGCCTTTACCGGCTCAACCGGAACCTTCAAGATCCTGTCAGGGTACCGCTCACCCGAAACCAATAGCTGGCTGCGTAGCTACCATCGAGGTGTTGCAGAGCACAGCATGCACATTGAGGGCAAGGCGGTCGACATTCGCATGGAAGACGTCAGCATTCGCCAGATCCGGGCCGCAGGCCTCGCGATGGCGATGGGTGGCGTCGGCTACTATCCCCGCTCCAACTTCGTCCACCTCGACACCGGCATGATCCGGACCTGGTAAAGCAACAACCCCCGACCTGGAACCTTAAGATGCGTATCGATGAAGACGGCAACATGGAGCTGTCGGCGGAGGAAAACCAAAGCCTGATGGATCAACTCGAGATCCGCCCGAAAGACTATGACGACCCCCCCGTGGAGATCGAATGCGAGGGCGTTGAAGGGGGCGCAGCCAGCTTTAGGGCCACCAATACCCAGACCGGCAAATCCGTTGTTCTGGTCTTTGACATCGTCGAGGACTAAGGCCGGAGACAGACGTCCGACCCTGCCCCATCAGCCCGGATAAGGAAATCCGCGCGACAACAGGACTTGCAACGTCCTGTCATGACCATAGATATCATCAAAGAAGCTGATTCGCCCCTCTTGGTCCACCATCACGGTGGAGTAGAGAATATAGACCGGAATGGGCTTTTTTAGCGTAATGGTCTTGGTTACATCGCCATTGGCAAATGCCGCAATTCTCTCCGCCGGCCAATCGCCATTATCTTCCAAAACCCACTCAGCGAGCCGCTGGGGGTCCTGCACACGAATACAGCCGTGACTGAAATCCCTGCGGTCGCGACTAAAAAGACTCTTGCTCGGCGTACTGTGCAGATAGACGTTGTTGGTGTTCGGAAAGGAAAATTTAAAGAGGCCCAGGGCATTCTCAGGCCCCGGGCGCTGCCGAATTTTCAAGGAACCGGAAGCCACCCGATCAAGCGTTGAGTCATCTGCGGCCCATGGCTGCGCAGCCGGCGCAAAAGCCGAGACAATCTCGAGATCATTTTTCTGAAGATACGATGGATGTCGGCGAATCGCAGGAACCACTTCTTTCGCCGCAATCGCCTCGGGAACATTCCAGAACGGCCTAAAAGTCACCATCGTCATATCGGAATGAAAAATGGGGGTTTGACGACCATCAATCGCCTGCCCGACCACGACATTCATCTGTAGCTCATGATGCCCGATCCCCTCTCCCGCGCGCGCGCCATAAAGCTGGAATGCAGGGATATTGACGATCAGATAGTGCCCCCTGACCCCCTCAGGCAACCAACGCAGCCGCTCAAGCCCCAATTCGATCTGCTTGAGTCGATCCGCTACCGGCGTTGAAAGCCGGGCCAGCGTCCCTTTCCCGATCACGCCATCTGAAGTCAGCCCGTGCCGGGCTTGAAACGCCTTGACCGCCTGCTCGAGCGTCGGATCATAGAGCTCAGCTGAACCTTCCTGCCCATGGTCGCCTTGCGGCAAATCCCCCAGCGCAACGAGGAGCGTGCGAAGGGCCGGCACATCGGGGTGGGTCATGCCCGGAGTAAATTTGGCCGGAAAACCGAACTTGGGCTTTGGAAGCTCCAATGCCAGCTTCCGATATCGGACCAATGCGGATTTCAGAGGCTGATAGATTGGGAATCGGGGCTCCAAATCAGCCAACAAGGTCCGAGGCGAGGCATGCCGGCTCATCTCCAAGACCCGTGCCGGAATTTCCTCCCGCCGCGAGATAACATCGAGATCAAAACCGACCGTGCGGGGATTTATCCGGCCCACATGAAGGTTACTGGCAAAGCGAAGGACCGCGACACTCAACGCCACATCATAGGCCGCGATGGCGGAAACCTCTTTAAACCCACCGGAGGCTTCCTGCCCCCAGCGCTCCAGCAACATCGCATCGTAGTCCTCGGGAATCAAGCCGGCAGCGTCCGCTTCCTTCAGGGCCACAACCATCGCAAGAGCCTGAGGACTTGGGCGCTGATCTTTAACCCAAAGCGCCTTTGCGGGCGACTCCCCGTAGAGACGAGCCAAACCCTTGGACACATCAGAAAGACGACTCCAGTGAAGCGAGACATGGCGACCTGACTGAATCAATGCCTGAATCTCGCCGCCCACGCCGCTCTCTGCCATAACAGCCGGAGAGGGGAAGACCAGAGACAGAATGAGCAGGAGGCAAAATTTAGGCATGGCACATCAACGAATGAACAAACAAAGGCCGGAGCATGAGTATAGTCTCGCAAACCCTCAACGACCCAGCCCATATCCCTAGTACTTTACTCGGGTTTTAAAGAGGACTAAAATGGTCCCCAATATCGAGGACCCCCATGCTTCGGATCAGCAAACTCAGCGATTACGCCATTATTGTTTTGGGCTACATGGCCAAGCACCCTGAAAAAACCTTTGCCGCCAATGAACTGGCTGAGGAGGCAGGGATTGCCGGAACCACCGTGAGCAAAATCCTGAAGGCTCTGGTTCGATCCGGCGTCCTGGCCTCAACGCGCGGCGCCAGGGGTGGCTACCATCTGGCCAAGCCCCCGGAGCGGACACCGATTGCCAGCATCATTGCCGCCCTTGAAGGCCCTATCGCCCTGACCGAATGCGGGCTCGATCACAACCATTGCGATCAGCTGCGATCCTGCCACGTCAGAGGCAACTGGTCTGTACTGAACCGGGCTATCCAGACGGCCCTTGAAGCCGTCACACTCGCCGACATGGCACAGCCCATGACCCGCGCTCCAGAGGAGTTCCGCCTGCCGCTGGCGAAACTCTCCCTGCAAAGCCGCCGCATCCAGGAGTAACCCATGGCCGCGACATCCGAACATCTTGAATCGATTATCCAGAAGGAATATGCCCCGGGCTTTGTGACCGATCTTGAGGCCGACACCCTTCCGCCAGGACTCAATGAAGACGTCATCCGGGCAATCTCCAAGCGCAAGAACGAACCGGCCTTCATGCTCGAATGGCGACTCAAGGCCTACGCACAATGGCAGACCCTCACGGAACCTCACTGGGCCTACCTGGAATACACCCCCGTCGATTACCAATCGATTAGTTATTACTCCGCCCCCAAGGTCAAGGAATCGCCCAAGAGCCTCGAGGAAGTGGATCCCAAGCTGATCGAAACCTATAAAAAGCTCGGTATCCCGCTGCATGAGCAGGAAAGACTCGCCGGCGTCGCGGTGGACGCGGTTTTTGACAGCGTATCTGTTGCGACCACTTTCAAGGACAAGCTGGCCGCGGCCGGTGTCATTTTCTGCTCGATGTCGGAAGCACTGCAACACCATGCCGATCTGGTCCAAAAGTATCTGGGGACGGTGGTTCCGACCAGCGACAACTTTTTTGCTGCCCTCAATTCGGCGGTCTTTTCTGATGGCTCCTTTGTCTATATCCCCAAGGGTGTTCGCTGCCCCATGGAGCTTTCGACCTATTTTCGAATCAACGCCGCGAATACAGGGCAATTCGAGCGCACCCTGATCATTGCCGATGAAGGAAGCCACGTCAGCTACCTTGAGGGTTGCACCGCCCCGATGCGGGACGAGAATCAGCTTCATGCCGCCGTTGTTGAACTGGTCGCCCTCGAAGGCGCCGAGATCAAGTACTCGACGGTCCAGAACTGGTATCCCGGCGATGCCGAGGGTCGGGGGGGCATCTACAACTTCGTCACCAAGCGCGGTGACTGTCGCGGCAATCGCTCGAAGATTTCGTGGACCCAGGTTGAGACAGGATCCGCCATCACCTGGAAATATCCAAGCTGCATTCTCCGTGGCGATGATTCCGTTGGCGAGTTCTACTCCGTTGCTGTCAGCAACCACTGCCAGCAAGCCGATACGGGCACGAAGATGATCCATATTGGCCGCAACACCCGAAGCACGATCATTTCAAAGGGTATCTCCGCAGGCCGCGCCCAGAATACGTATCGCGGTCAGGTCAAGATTCTCAAGCGCGCCGAAAATGCGCGCAACTACACCCAATGTGACTCCCTCCTCATCGGTGACCGTTGTGGCGCCCATACCTTCCCGGCCATTGAGGTCCGCGAACCCAGCGCACAACTTGAACACGAGGCCACCACCGCAAAAATCAGTGAAGACCAGCTCTTCTTCTGCCAGCAGCGAGGCCTTTCGGCCGAAGATGCCGTCTCAATGATCGTCAACGGTTTCTGCAAGGAAGTGTTCAAAGAACTTCCCATGGAGTTTGCAGTGGAAGCCCAGGCCCTTCTCGGAATCAGCCTTGAGGGCAGCGTTGGCTAAGCCACGCCCCTCCCCAACACGTTAACCATAGCCATGTTAAGCATCCGACAACTTGAAGCCCGCGTTGAAGAAAAGCCCATCCTGAAAGGGTTGAACCTCGAGGTCAAAGCCGGTGAAGTTCACGCCATCATGGGTCCGAACGGATCCGGAAAAAGCACGCTGTCCCATGTCCTGGCCGGCCGTCCCGGCTATGAGGTCACCGGCGGCAGTGTCACCTTCGACGGGAGGGATCTCCTTTCACTCAAGCCCGAAGAGCGGGCCCGAGAGGGCGTTTTTCTGGCCTTCCAGTACCCCGTTGAGATCCCCGGGGTCAGCAACATCTATCTCCTGAAGGCCGCACTCAATGCCATTCGTCGCCATCGCGGCGAACCCGAGGTGGATGCGATGGACTTCCTGCAATTAGTGAAGGCGCGCATTCGGTCTTTGAATCTCGATGAACAGTTCCTCTATCGCGGGGTGAATGAAGGATTCTCCGGTGGCGAAAAAAAACGCAATGAAATCCTTCAGATGGCTATCCTCGAACCCAAGCTCTGCATCCTCGATGAGACGGACTCCGGACTTGATATCGATGCCCTTAAAGTGGTCGCCGATGGGGTCAATGCCCTGAGGTCGCCCGATCGGTCCTTTGTCATGGTGACGCACTATCAGCGCCTGCTCGACTACATCAAACCCGATTTTGTCCACGTCCTTGCCCAGGGCCAGATTGTCCGATCGGGGGGACCCGAACTGGCTCATGAGCTCGAAGCCAAAGGCTACGGCTGGCTTGAATCTGCTCCGGGGATTTGAGGTTCGACCATGGATAGACTTTCCACGTTTCAAGCCCTTCAAGGGACCTTGCCAGGCGCAGGACTCCCCTGGCTTGATCAGCATCGGCGTGAATCCTTGGCCGCATTTAGTGCGCATGGCTTCCCGACGACTCGCGATGAGGAATGGCAATACCTGCCAGCCTCCTCCTTTTCGGGAACCCAATTCCAGATTGAAGGACCAGAAATCGAGGATACCTTCGATCAGAGCCTCAAGCTGCCCGGATGCCTCACCCTGGTTTTCAAGGATGGCCAAAGGATTGCTTCGGACCAAAGCCCACTGCCTCAAGGCCTTGAGATCCTGAATCTCCAAGACGCTCTCCTCAGGGCCCCGGAGGACATTAAAGCCCTTCTGGAACTCCCGGAACCTGCATCACGGCACAGCCTGTCCCAACTGGTTGCCGCCCTAGCCGGTGAAGGCGTATTGATTCGGGTCACTGCTGGAATCCGCATTGAGCAACCCATCCAGATTCTTCATCTGAACTCACGTCCGGACCATCTGTCAGTGCTTCGCCATTTCATCCGACTCGAGAGAAATGCCGAGGCGACCGTGATCGAAACGCATGCAGGGCCAAATCAGACGTCCTATCTGGCGCTTTCGATGACCCGGATTCGGCTCGAGGAGAATGCGTCACTCGATCACTACAAGCACCAGTGCGAAGGAGATCAAGGTCGTCATTTTGGGGGAATCTACGCGGATCAAGCACCCACCTCTCGCTTTCGCCAAACTCAGGCGGCCTTGGGCAGCGCCATAGCGCGAACTGAGATTCACAGCCGTCTAGAGCGCGCCAGCGAATGCGAACTCGAGGGCGTGTTTTTGGCCCAAGACCGGGCCCAGCTCGATACGCATACTCGGCTGCGTCATGCAGGTCCTCACGCTACCAGTCGGGATGACTACCGAGGTATTGCAGGCGGCCGCGGCCGTGGTGTCTTCCAAGGCAGAATCATTGTGGAGCCCGGCGCACAGAAAACAAAGGCCGAAATGCAGTGCCGCAACCTCCTTCTCTCCCAAGACGCAGAGATTGATGCCAAGCCGCAACTTGAAATCCATGCCGATGACGTCAAGTGCTCCCACGGCCTGACTGTGGGTCAACTAGACCCCGGCGCCATCTTCTACCTCGCTTCCCGCGGGGTGGGGGAAGACGAGGCCCGACGACTTTTGACCTACGGCTTTGCCAATGAAATTGTCGAACGTATCCGCCCGGACGCCCTAAGACAACGCATTCAGGACGAGCTGGGCCAGCGACTGACCTATCCGGTAGCCGGGAGCAATCCAGCATGAGTCGCGTGCCCCACCCTCGCTTCGACCTAGAGCAAGCGATCCGGGATTTCCCGATTCTGGATCAGACGATCAACGGACATCCTTTGGTCTATCTCGACAATGCCGCCTCAACTCAAAAACCCCTTCAGGTCATCGACACCCTGTCCGATGTCTACCGCAAGGATTACGCGAACGTCCATCGCGGCGTCCATACCCTGAGCCAACGGGCTACCGATCGATTTGAAGGCGCCCGGGAAAAGGTCCAGAAGTTCATCCACGCAAAGCATGCCCACGAGATCATCTTTGTGCGTGGCGCGACGGAAGCCATCAATTTGGTGGCCCAGAGCTTCGCAAGGCCCCGGCTGGCGGCGGGTGATGAAATCCTCATCACCGCCATGGAACACCATTCCAACATCGTTCCCTGGCAGATGGTCGCCGAAGCCACTGGCGCCAAACTTCGGGTTGCCCCCATGTCTTATGAAGGGGAGCTTCTGATGGATGCCTTTATCGGGCTTCTCAACCCGCGAACCCGACTGGTCTCGGTCAGCCACATGTCCAACGCCTTGGGCACCATCAATCCGGTCCGCGAAATCGTCCGTGAGGCACACGATCGAGGCATTCCGGTTCTTCTGGATGGCGCTCAGGCCGCCCCGCATCTGGCCGTGGACGTGACAGAACTGGATTGTGATTTCTATGCATTCTCCGGCCACAAGCTGTATGGCCCCTCAGGAATTGGTGTTCTTTATGGCAAGGAAGCTCTACTGAAAGCCATGCCGCCTTACCAAGGTGGTGGCGATATGATTCGCCAGGTCACCTTTGAAGCGTCCGTCTACAACGATCTTCCCTACAAATTTGAAGCCGGAACTCCCAGTATCGCGGACGCCGTGGGCCTGGGCGCCGCTATCGATTACATTGAAAATCTGGGCATTGATTCCATCGCCGCTCATGAGGAAGCTTTGCTGGCGTATGCCACCGAGGAAGCCTTGAAGATTCCCGGCCTTCGGATTATCGGAACCGCAGCAGAAAAGGGCGCCATCCTGTCGTTTACCCTGGATCGCATTCATCCCCACGATATCGGTACGCTTCTCGATCAACTGGGAATTGCCATCCGTGCGGGACATCATTGTGCGATGCCCGTGATGGATTTCTATCAGGTCCCTGCGACCGCGAGGGCGTCCTTCGCCCTGTACAATACCGAAGCTGACGTTGACACCCTGATGGGTGGGCTTCGGGAAGTCATCCGACTTTTTGGCTAATCGTCCTGCACCTATCGCGACCATCATGCTGGATCAAATCAGAGACCTCTATCAGGAAGTGGTTTTCGACCACAACCGCAACCCCAGAAACTTCCGCGTTATGGAGGATGCGACCCGGACCATCGACGGATTCAATCCGCTGTGCGGCGACCGGATCACCCTCTACGTCAAACTCAAGGACGGCATCATCGAAGATGTGAGTTTCCAGGGCTCGGGCTGTGCCATTTCTACCGCATCTGCATCCCTGATGACCGAAATTGTCCGTGGCCAAACGGAAGCTGAAGCTGAACAGTTGTTTGAACTCTTTCATCGGATCACCACAGGCAAGAACGGTGACGAGGTCAACCTGGATGAGATTGGTAAGCTTGCCGTGCTTGCTGGCGTCAGGGCCTATCCCGCGCGCGTTAAATGCGCGACCCTGGCCTGGCATTCCCTTCAAGCCGCACTCAAGGACGATCACGCGACGGTCTCGACCGAATAGAAGAGCCAGGCGATGACAAAGTGGATTGATATCGCCGCCGAGGGCAGCCTTGCCCCCAATGAACCCCTCCATATCGAGCAGGACGGCCAGACCATTGCCATCTTCTCGGTCGATGGCGAAATCTTTGCCATCGAAGATATCTGCAGCCATGATCGCAGCCCGATCAGCGAAGGCTGCGTCGAGGGCCATGAAATCATCTGCCCGCGCCATGGCGCCCGATTCTGCCTTCGAACCGGGCAGGCGTTGAGCGCACCGGCCTACGAAGACATCGAGGCCTTCCCGGTCCGAACCGAGGCGGGACGCCTCTGGCTCGGGCTTCCCGACTGAGCGTGCCCCCGGGAGGCTCTCCGTCTTCCCTGTATAATGTTCTGTTTTGCACCGGAATCGCACATGCGCGAACTCAATCCCCTCTATAACCAGATCAAGGATCTCAAGGGACGTGAAGAGTCTCTTAGGGGGTACCTTTGACTTTGAAGAGAAACAGGAACGTCTGACCGAAGTTCTTCGGGAACTCGAAGACCCCAAAATCTGGGATGACCCCGAAAAGGCTCAGGCCCTAGGCCGAGAAAGAACGCAGCTTGAGGGCGTGGTCAACAACCTGCTGAAAATCCGCAACGGCATTCAGGATGCCCAGGAGCTTCTGGAACTGGCGGTCGAAGAGGATGACGAAGGGAGCGTCGATTCGGTTGCTGACGATCTCGATGAATTCGAAAAAGTTGTCGCAGGCCTTGAATTCCGCCGCATGTTTTCCGGGGAAATGGACCCCAACAATGCCTTCCTCGATATTCAGGCGGGATCCGGAGGCACGGAAGCTCAGGACTGGGCGGCCATGCTGGAACGGATGTATCTGCGCTGGGGTGAACGCAAGGGGTTCAAGACCGAACTGGTCGAGGAATCTGCAGGCGATGTCGCCGGCATCAAGAGCGCCACCATCCGCTTCGAAGGCGAATATGCGTATGGCTGGCTCAGAACCGAAACCGGCGTCCACCGGCTGGTCAGAAAGTCACCTTTTGATTCCGGGAATCGAAGGCACACATCCTTCTCCTCCGTTTTCGTTTCACCCGAGGTGGACGACAACATCGACATTGACATCAATCCTGCAGACCTTCGCACGGACGTCTACCGCGCCAGTGGCGCAGGTGGCCAGCACGTCAACCGAACCGAATCGGCGGTCCGTATCACGCATATCCCGTCCGGAGTCGTGGTCCAGTGCCAAAGCCAGCGCTCTCAGCATGCCAACCGTGATTGGTGTATGAAGCAGCTGCGCGCCAAGCTCTATGAGCTTGAGATTCAGAAACGCAATACCGAGAAACAAAAGCTGGAAGATTCCAAGTCCGACATCGGATGGGGGAGCCAGATCCGCTCCTACGTGCTGGATCAATCCCGCATCAAGGATCTCAGGACCAACGTTGAAACCAGCAACCCAGGTCCCGTCCTCGACGGCGATCTCGACCTCTTTATCGAAGCCAGCCTCAAGAGCGGACTCTAAGCGCCATGAACGATCTTATCGACGAAAACAAACTTACGCTCCAGCGCCGCGAAAAGCTCAAGGCCATCCGCGAACAGGAAGCCATTGCCTTTCCGAACGACTTTCGCAGAAACGCGCTGGCGCAAGACCTTCTAAACCAATACGAAGCCCTGGAAGCCGAGGAACTCGAAGCCAAGGCCCTTCGCGTCAGCTTAGGTGGCCGCCTGATGACCAAGCGCGTCATGGGCAAAGCTTCATTCGCCCATCTTCAAGACATGTCGGGTCGACTGCAGGTTTTCCTGCAGCGCGACACCCTACCTGAAGGTGTATACGAAGCCTTCAAGGGATGGGACATGGGGGACATCATTGGCGTCGAAGGTGTGCTGTTTAAGACTAAGACCGGGGAGCTCTCCGTACGGGTCGATCAGGCTCGCCTTTTGACCAAGTCCCTCCGCCCTCTTCCTGAGAAATTCCATGGCCTGCAGGATGCGGAAACCTGCTATCGGCAACGTTACCTCGATCTCATCATGAACGAGGATTCCCGCAAGGTTTTTCTGCTTCGAAGCGCCATCGTTCGCCATATTCGCGAATTTCTGGCGGCACGCGGATTCCTTGAAGTGGAAACCCCGATGATGCAGGTGATCCCGGGGGGGGCGAGAGCACGCCCCTTCGTGACCCACCACAACGCCCTCGACATGGATCTTTATCTTAGGATCGCACCCGAGCTTTATCTGAAGCGTCTCGTGGTCGGCGGCTTCGAGCGCGTCTTTGAAATCAACCGAAGCTTCCGTAATGAAGGGCTTTCGACCCGTCACAACCCCGAGTTCACCATGATCGAGTTTTATCAGGCCTACGCGGACTACCGCGACCTGATGGATCTCACCGAAGAACTCATGCGGACGATTGCCGTTGATCTGACTGGAGACACCCGCATCACCCATCAGGGAGAAACCTACGATCTGGGCCAGCCTTTCCAGCGCATGACGGTCTTAGAATCCATCCTCCACTTCAACCCGGACATCACCCTCGCAGAATTGGCCTCCCTGGAAGGCGCGCGCGCCATCGCAAGTCGGCTCCACATCAAGCTGGATGCGGGCGATGGGCTGGGTAAGATTCAAACCGAAATCTTTGAGAAGACGGTTGAGGACCGCCTGATGGCGCCCACCTTCATCACGGCTTATCCAGCGGAGGTCTCGCCTTTGGCCCGAAGAAATGATGAGGACCCTTTCATTACCGACCGTTTCGAGTTTTTCATTGGTGGCAGAGAACTGGCCAACGGGTTTTCAGAGCTCAATGACGCCGAGGATCAGGCCGAGCGATTCCGGAAACAGGCGGACAACAAGGATGCGGGTGATGAAGAAGCCATGCATTACGATGCGGACTATATCCGCGCCCTCGAATACGGGATGGCCCCCACCGCAGGCGAAGGCATCGGCATTGACCGACTGGTGATGTTCTTTACCGACTCCCCCTCGATTCGAGACGTGATTCTCTTTCCTCACATGCGCCGGGAAAGCTAAAAAAAGCCCGCACGGGTTAAGCGCAGGCTTGTTTCATTTTCTGGAGGCAGAAAGAACTCAAGTTCAATCTGCCTTTTTCCCTTGGGGTTCGGCCTCAAGCGATAGCAGAGGAATCTCGAAGCTTTTAAGAATGGCCTCGATTTCAGGGGCCTTCTTTTCAATCAGTCCGTTCAGTAGCTCCTTGCGTTCCTTGTCAGGAATTCGAACCCCCATCGCCATGGCGAAATCAAACTTCAGGCCCGGCTCTGTCTGCATGGGCAAGGCCACGAGTGCGCCTGGCTTTTGCTTCACCAGATAGCCGGCTATCGGCCCCCAGATAATCACCATATCGATCTTTTTGTCCTTGAAGTCCTGCGCCAGAATTTGCGCCGTATTCTGGGTAATATCGCCGGTCATGGTCTGATATGGAATGCCTTGCCCGATCAGCCCATGCTTCAAAAGCCATGTCGTCCCTGGCGCACCCCCATCGAACATCGCAATTTTTAGCTTTCCTTTGACATCCGCAGGCAGGTTGTCGATATCTGCAGCGGTCTTGATGCCATCCAACGGCCCGCCTTTGGCATAGACGAGCGTGTAGGTTGAGCGGTAGTACGGCCTGGTTGTGGCGGCAAGCTCAAATCCTTGCGGCACCTCAATCACCACATCACACAAGTACTCCTGAGAGTCCTCCGGCTTCATTTTCAGCGTATTGCGAATAAACCCCAGCCGCTGTGGAAACCACATGTATTCCAGTTTCTGGCCGAGTTCCTTGGCAAAGAGCTCGGCAATTTTGTTGCCATATCCACCGCCATCCTTCTGTGAGAGCGGCGGATTATTCGGATCTGCACAGACCTTAAAACTCTTTTCCGCCTGCACGTTTCCAGCCAATAACAGGCAGGAGGCGACTAACAGCATGCCCCTAAAACCTGAGCTTAGACGTAGCCTCATTCGAATACCTCAAGGGTCAGAACTTAACACCATATAGGACGCCTGCCACACGGCAGGGTTCCCCAAAAGAAAAGCCCCGACTGCGAACAGTCGGGGCTTTTCATCAAGTCGCTCGGGATCCCGAGGGATCCCTTGGACCATCGTCTTAGTTCGGCAGTGCGAACACGGTGAAGACGCCACCCAGCTTGGTGTGGGTGCTCAGGCTCTTGTAAGCACCAACGGCACCAAGACCTTCGCTGTCGCCTTCAAGACCAGCCGCCATACCGACGCCGGCCCAGCCACCGATACCTGACAGGACACCGATGTACTGCTTACCGTTGTACATCCAGGTGCTGACGTTACCGATGATGCCGGACGGAGTCTTGAACTTGTAGAGTTCAGCGCCGGTGTTGGCATCACGGACCTTGAGGTAGCCTTCAAGGGTACCGTAGATGACGAGGTCACTCGCGGTGGAAACCATGCCGCTCCACAGTGAGAAGGGTTCGTCGATCTGCCATGCGATCTTACCGGTGGTCGGATCCCAAGCGGTGAAGGAGCCCATGTGGAGCTTTTCTTCCTTATCACCCGTCTTGACGTTGATCTTAGCCGGATAGATGTTCAGGGTTGCGCCAACGTAGGGCTGACCCGCGGTGTACTCAACCTGGAAGGGCTCATAGTCCATACAGGTGTGGTTGCCCGGGATGTAGATCAGCTTGGTCTTGGGCGAGTAAGCAACCGGCGGTTCGTTCTTCGCGCCCATGGCGGAAGGACAGATTCCCTTCTGGTTGTGGTCTTCGCCACCAGCCTGCGTAGAGTACTGGCTCTGAACCTGCGGACGACCGGTCTTCGCATCAACATGTGAAGCCCAGTTGACCATCTTGTCGAACTTTTCAGCAACGAGCAGTTCACCGGAGATACGATCAAGGGTGTAACCGAAACCGTTACGGTCGAAGTGGGTGAGCAGCTTGGTGTGATCCTTGCCGTCCTTATCCTTCATCGGAAGGTCGACCAGGGTCATTTCGTTGATGCCGTCGTAATCCCATTCATCGTGCGGGGTCATCTGGTAAACCCACTTGGCCGCACCCGTATCTGCATCACGAGCCCAAATGGTCATGGACCACTTGTTGTCGCCAGGACGCTGAACCGGATTCCAAGTCGAGGGGTTGCCTGAACCGTAATAGATCAGGTTGGCTTCAGCGTCATAGCTGGTCCAGCCCCAAGTGGTACCACCACCGATCTTCCACTGGTCACCCTGCCAGGTCTTCAGAGAAGAGTCCTTGCCAACCGGAGCCATCTTGCCGTCGGTCCAGGTAACCGTCTTATCGGGATCGATCTTCATGTCGGCGTCAGGACCCATGCTGTAGGCCTTCCATGCCAGTGAGCCGTCCTTGACGTTGTAAGCAGCCATAAAGCCACGTACGCCGAACTCACCGCCGGAGATACCGATCAGGACCTTGTCCTTAACAACAACAGGTGCACTGGTGTTGGTCATACCTGCCTTCGGGTCACCATTCTTGACCTTCCAGACCAGCTTGCCCGTCTTCGCGTCCAGAGCGATCAGAGTGGCATCACCCTGTGCCAGGAAGACCTTGCCGTCACCGTAACCAAGACCACGGTTGACTACGTCACAGCACATGACGCCAATAACCTGAGTCGGGTCGGTGCCCTTGTCAGGAGCGTAATCGTATTCCCACGCAACGCTGTGGGTGTCCTGATTCAGCGCATAGATCTTGTGCGGGAAACCGGTGTGGATATAGATGAGACCGTTGACGACCAACGGACCACCTTCGTGACCACGCAGCATGCCGGTGGAGAACGTCCACTGCGGCTGAATGCTCTTCGCGTTATCCTTGTTAATTTGGGTCAGCGTGCTGAAGCGGCTACCAAAATAATCGCCACCCCAAGTCGCCCAGTTGGCTGGGTCACGGGACAGCTTTTCTACTTCGGCATTAGCAAAACCGACGCCCGGGGCGGCCAAAGCGGTCGCAACGGTCGTGGTCAGCAGCAAACTCTTCAAAGAGTTCTTCATCGTTTATCCTCCTCAGATAAGGCAAAAATACGTTTGCAAACGCTTATTTACACCTAAGCTTAACGAGCCGCAGCTTTTCAGCAGGTTCAATCTTCTTAGAAAATCGGGTCAACCCGAGCGACCGTCTGGGTGCGTAACTTGAAGGATTTCAAGCGAAAAGTCAACGGGCGCAAGCCCTTGGCTGACACGCACACCACAGCAAGCCGGCAACACTCCAACGACCCATTCTACTGAAGAAATGAACGGCGAGGATCATGTGTTGCATTAACTTTGCGTGCCGATGACAATGGCACCCACAACATCAGGAGACCCTGATACACCATGATCCAGATGCGCAATCCTCAATTATTGATCGCGGCCTCGCTCCTGCTAGGACTGGGATCTCCCCTTAGGGCCGAAACTCTGTCCCTCAAGGAAGTCGCTCCCGGTATCTTTGTCCATCAAGGCGTTCATGAAGTTCCCGATTCAAAAAATCGGGGTGAGATCGCCAATATTGGCTTCGTTGTAGGCGAGCATTGTGTCGCCGTGATTGATAGTGGCGGGAGCCCTGATCAAGGTCGAGAACTTCGGGACGCCATCGCTCAGAAAACACGGGTTCCCATCTGCTATGTCATCAACACTCACGTCCACCCCGACCATATTTATGGCAACCAGAGCTTTCGGCTCGATGGTGTCCGCTTTGTTGGACACCATAAGCTAGCGCAGGCCATGGCCCTGAGGGCCCCCTATTACAGCGACATGGCTCATCGCGACCTCGGAATCACGCTCAATCCCGAGCATTTCGTGCCGCCTGACCTTCCAGTCCAAGGAACGCTTGAGCTGGATCTGGGTGGACGAACCCTCGAGCTGACAGCTCACCCAACCGCCCACACGGACAACGACCTCAGCATCTTA
The DNA here is from genome assembly GCA_039795615.1 of Pseudomonadota bacterium. Taxonomy (GTDB): domain Bacteria; phylum Pseudomonadota; class Gammaproteobacteria; order Methylococcales; family Methylococcaceae; genus UBA6136. The sequence continues at coordinate 26,230 of JBDKLO010000091.1, read as the reverse complement.
GACACCAAGACCCGGACTCTCTGGCTTGCCGACCTTCTTTTTATGGGTCACCTGCCCGTGATCGATGGGAGCCTTCTGGGCTGGCTTCGGGAAATTGAACGCCTTCGACAGGTTCAGGCCACTCAGGTCATTCCGGGTCACGGCCCCGTCACGGCCGATTGGCCACTGGCCCTGACTGGAGAAGAGAACTACCTAAAGTCGCTCGCCAATGAAATTCGGATCGCCATTCAGTCTAATAAAACCATTGAGCAAGCAATGAACGAGGTCGGCCAAAAAAATCGGCCCGACTGGCAGCTCTTCGATGCATTCCACAAACGCAATGTTGCTGCGGCCTTTGCAGAGCTTGAATGGGAAGAAGAATCCACCCATACCCCCCCAGGAGCCCCACCATGAGATTTTCCTTATTCATTCGCCCTCTGGCACTTTTGACCCTGAGCGCGATCGCCTTAACTCAATCCGCCTGGGCCGAAGGCGAAGATGAGTCCGTCTGGAACGGATCGCTCAAATCGAAATTTTTCGGTGAGCAGACCATTCTTGAGGACAAGGACACCCTTGAGATTACGGCACCCTACCGAGCCGAAGACCCCGCTCTCGTCCCCATTCAGGTGACCAGCAAGTTTCCTCAGACCCCAGATCATTTCATCAGAAACATCACGCTGATTATCGACAATAACCCGACGCCCTTCTCGGCCTCATTCGACTTTAGCCCTCAGAGTGGCAAAGCCGACATCGCCACCCGGCTCCGCTTTAATGCATACACGCATGTTCGTGCCATCGCGCTGACCAATGACGGGAAACTTCACATGGCCAAGGCCTTCGTCAAGGCCAGCGGCGGCTGTTCGGCGCCGATTGGAACGGATGCAGAAGCCGCCAAGGCCCGGATGGGGAAGATGAAGTTCAAACTTGAGGGAGAAAAAGTCGTGATCGGCCAGCCGAATCCGATCCAACTCCTGATCAGCCATCCGAACATTACGGGGATGCAAATGGATCAGATCAGCCGAATCATCCAACCCGCCCATTACGTCACCGAGGTTAAGGTGAGCTTTGACGGAAAACCGATTCTCGGGGTCAGAGGCGATATCGCCATCAGTGCGGATCCCAACTTCCGCTTTTTCTTCACACCGGAGCACGCCGGCGAGCTCAAGGCGGAGATCAAGGACAATCTCGGTAACCAGTTCAGCGCATCGCAGAGTGTTTCACCTTAAAACACATCATCCTGGTCGAGAAGAACATTGCGCCTCGACCAGGACTGCTATGACAGATCCTTAGCCTGTTTTCGGGCTGCAAGCCATTCAGACAGTTGCTCGGTCAGCACATAAAAGACCGGCACGAAGGGGATCGCAAGCAGCGTTGACGCAATCATGCCACCGAAGACCACAGTTCCAATCGCCTGCTGACTGGCTGCCCCTGCTCCGCTGGCCTTGAGCAACGGGTAGACCCCAAGAATGAAGGCGAACGAGGTCATCAGGATCGGTCTGAAACGTCGGCGGGTAGCTTCGACCGCCGCCTCCATGATGCCCATCCCCTCGTGTCTTAACTCTCTCGCAAATTCGACTACCAGGATGGCATTTTTACTGGCCAGCGCAATCATCAGTACAAGACCGACCTGCGTATAGAGGTTGTTGTCAAAGTTGCGAGAGATTAGGGCCAGAATCACGCCCACAAGGGCCATGGGAACCACCAGAATGACCCCCAAGGGTGAGATCCAGCTTTCATACTGGGCAGCGAGCACCAGATAGACCAGAAGAATCGACAGCGCGTAAATGAAATAAGCCGTATTCCCAATCAACTTCTGCTGGTAAGCAACGGCAGTCCAGTCAAACTTCATTCCCGCCGGCAAAACATCCGCCGCCATTTGCTCCATGATATTCATCGCATCACCGCCGCTCTTATCTGGCGCAGGCGCGCCAAAAAGAGGGGCAGCAGGATACAGGTTATAGCGGGAAACCAATTCGGACCCCACCTGACGGTTAACCGAGAGCAATGTTCCGAGCGGCACCATATTTTTTTGCGAATTGCGGACATAGATATTCTGGATGTCCTCAATATCGCTGCGATAGGGTGCATCAGCCTGCACGTAGACCTGGAAAGACTGATCAAATTTGGTAAAGAGATTGACGAACGTCGACCCGAGGTACGACTGAAGGGCACTAAAGACGTCATCCACCTGAACCTGAAGGGATTCCGCCTTGACGCGATCAATGTCGAGGAAAAGCTGGGGACTTAGCGCACTGAAAGTCGTCGTCGCAAATCCGATCCCACTTTGGGCCTGAGCCGCCCGCACCATCTCCCCCATCACCGGCTGCAGGAGTTTGATTCCCCGTCCCTCACGATCCTCGACCATCATCTGTAGACCACCCAACTGCCCCAATCCGGCAATGGGCGGAGGCGTTACAGCGACGACCCGGGCTTCCTGAATCTCATCAAAGCGCTTTTTCAGGCTAGCAAGAATGACAGGCTGGCTCAGCTTATCCCCTCGCTCCTCCCAATCTTGGTAGACAGCAAACATGGTCACCGCATTGGAGAGATTGGCCGCATCCGCGACAGAAAAACCACCAATCGTGACCCATCCTTTAATGCCGGGCGTTTCCTTAAGGATATTGCTGATTTGCTCGGCCACTTTACGCACTCTGGGCTGAGCACTCCCCTCGGGAAGTTTTGCGACGACAATCGCGTACCCCTGATCCTCGATGGGAAGAAAGCCAGCGGAATGGTGAGCAAACAACCACCCACCCACCACGATCGCAGCGATGAAGACTGCCAACATGGCCTTAGTTCTTTGCACCATCCACTCAACAACGCGAACATACCCCCCCTCAACTTTGGCGTAACCCGAATTAAAGGCTCGGTAGAACGCATTGGGCTGGTAGTCCTTCGGCACCGGCTTCAGGTATAGCGCGCACTGCGCTGGCTTCAGGGTCAGTGCATTGATCGCACTGATGATTGCTGTCGAAGCAATGACCAGCGCGAACTGCCGAAAGAGCTGGCCGCTGATCCCAGGAAGAAATGCCGCCGGCAAAAAGACAGCCGAGAGCACCAGGGTAATTCCTATCACCGGACCGGTCATCTGCGACATGGCCTTGATGGCTGCATCCTTTGGCGCCAATCCCTTCTCAATATGTGACGATGCATTTTCTACAATCACAATCGCATCATCGACCACAATCCCGATCGAGAGAATCAACGCAAAGAGTGTCATCAGGTTAATCGAGAATCCCAAAGCCGCCATCGCAGCAAAGGCACCGATAATCGTGACAGGAACCGTCGTAGCAGGCACCAGGGTCGCACGCCAGTTTTGAAGAAACAGAATCACCACGGCAAGAACCAGGAAACCGGCCTCATAGAGCGTTTCATACACCGCGTGAATGGACTGTTCGATGAACGTCGTGGTGTCGTAGATGATTTGATACTTGAGTCCATCGGGAAAAGTCTGCGACATTTCCGAAGTCAAGGCGCGAACCTTCTCGCCAACATCCAGCGCATTCGCCCCAGGAAGCGCATACACCAGCAACTGCGCTGCCCGGTGCCCACTCACCGCAGAGAAATTGGTGTAAGAGCGCTGTTCTAGCTCAACTCTCGCGACATCCTTAACCCGCACAATCTGAGCCGTCTGCCCGTTCTGGGGCAACACACTCTTGATGATGATGTTTTCAAATTCGGGGATTTCCTCGAGTCGCCCAACCGCGTTAATGGTGAACTGCATGGACTGATCATCCGGGACCGGGGGTCCACCCAATTGCCCGGCGACCACCTGATTATTTTGGCTTCGGACCGCATTCGCCACATCGGTACTGGTCAAACCAAAATACTTAAGCCGCTCTGGATTCATCCAGATGCGCATGCTGTAGTTCCCAGCGCCCTTGACCACAACCTGACCAACCCCTGGAATTCGCCAGACCGGATAAAGAAGATTGATCTGTGCGTAGTTCGAGAGATAGGTTTCGTCAAAGCGATCGTCGTCGGCGTAGAGACTGATCGCCATCAGAATATTGGTAGAGACCTTACGAACCGAAACGCCCTGTTTCTGGACGGGATCGGGAAGCTGCGCAAGCTGACCGTTCACCAGGTTCTGAACCAATGTCAGCGCCGCATTAAGATCCGTGCCCACCTCGAAGGTAATGGTCAGCGAGTAGGTTCCATCGGAGCCGCTGGTTGAATAGAGATAGATGGACTTCTCGACCCCGTTGACCCCTTCCTCAATCGGGATACCCACGGTCTTAGCGATCACCTCCGCGCTAGCACCCGGATAGGTTGTGGAAACCTGGATGGTCGGGGGCACAATCTGTGGATACTGCGCCACAGGGAGCTGGCCCATGCTCACCAACCCCAAAATCACGGTGATAATCGCAATGACGTTTGCGAGAATCGGCCGCTCGATGAAGAATTTAGACATCATGGATTTGCCGATCCCTGAGACTCACCCTGCTTGACGGGCGTCACCTTTTTCCCAGGAATGGCGCGCATCTGGCCATTGACGATCACCCATTCATCGTCGGTCAGCCCCGTCGTCACTTCGTAACGCTTATGATCAAGTGCGCCCAATCCGACGCCTCGGCGACTCACCACTCCCTGCGCATCGACCACCAAAACATAGGCGCCCGCCTGATCAAAGGCCACGGCATCCTCCGGAACCAAAAGTCCATCGTGGACTCCAGGTTTCTCTGCCCGAATCCGGACAAATAGGCCGGGGAGCAGCTTAAAATCCGCATTGGGCAATGTCGCCCGCAACTGCATCGTCCCGGTTGAGGGGTCGATTTGAATATCCGCGTAATCGAGAAGCGCTTCGTGGGGATAGCCCTCTTCGTTGGCCAATCCCACTTGGATCGGCATATTCGGCGATGGCTTGGCTCGGTGGACCACATCGCCCTCGTCCATCGTTTCTCGAATCTTCAGGAGATCCCGCTCACTGATTGTGAAATAAACATATAGGGGATCAATTTTGTTGATCTCAGCTAAAACGGTCTCCTCGCCATGCCCAACAACGTTGCCAGGATCGGCATAACGACGACTGACCTTCCCACGAAACGGGGCTTTCACGGTCGTGTAACTTAAATTCAGCTTCGCGATGTCCAACTGAGCTTCGTTGGCCATGACCGCGGCCCGGTTGGAGTCTCGCTCGTAATGCCAGTGATCGACATCGGTCTGGGCCGCAGCTTCCTCCTTCATCAACCCCGTATAGCGCTTGAACTCCGTCTCAGAATGCATCAGCTTTGCTTTTGCGGAGAGAAGATTGGCCTCAGCCTCCTTTACTTTCGCGATATAACTCTGTTGCTGAATCAGGAAGAGCGTCTTCCCCTCATCAACGATATCCCCCTCCTTGAACAAGACCTTTTCGAGATACCCATCGACTCGAGCCCGAAGTTGAACGGTATAGAAAGCCTGCGTATTACCCGTAAACTCGATGGCATCTACAACCTGATCCCTTTGGGGATGACTCACCGTGACATTAGGGGGGGGTGGCGGTTTATAGCTGTTTCCACTGTCACAGGCCACCGAAGAGAATCCGATCACGCCCAAAACGGCCAGTAATCGGATACGTAAAAAAGCGCTTTGCTCATGCATGGCGTGATCCGGAAAGACACTAAACATTTTTGAAAAATCCATCCCTACCACTCTGGTGCTCTGATGGTGCCCCGAGCAGGACCGGTGTCGGGCTTGAAGGACTTGAGAAGGTCACCCCAGCCGGTCCGCTTCTCCATGGACGCTCGAATATCCTCAGGCACAAAGTCACGACCTTCCCGAATCTGCCATCCCCCGCCCATACCTCGGTAGACAAGGACCAGACTTCCGGCCACTTCACCGAGTGTCGCCGCAAAGGAGTCTTGCTGCTGAAGAAGGGACTGCTCTGCGGTCAGAACCGTCGTAAAGTCCGCGATCCCTTCCTTGTACTGAAGCGTTGCAAGCTCCAGAGAGCGCTTGGCCGCACTGGTACTCTGGGCCAGATACTCTGCAGAGTCCTGCAGTTTCAAAAAGTAAATCAACCCGTCTTCGACTTCCCGCTGGGCCTTGAGCACCTTGTTTTGATAGTCGATCACCAGAGCCTGGAACTGTGCGTCGTTAGCCCGGACCTGATTGCTGATCTGGCCATAATTCAAGATATTCCATTGAAAACCCGGGCCAAACCGATGGAAATTATTGCCCCAAGCAAACATGTCGCTGAGACTGTGCCCCTGCGCACTACTGGACACAAAAGCAAAGCTGCCAGAGATGGAGATTGCAGGGTAAAGCTGGGCTTTGGTCACGCCAATCTGCGCAGACTGCGCCTGTGCCTGGTATTCCGCTTCGCGAATGTCGGGACGTCGCTTCAGCAGTTCCAAGGGAATGCCCACAGCAACCTGTACCGGTGGCGTTGGAATCGCACCAAATTGCTTGCCGCCTCCGAGCAATCCATCAATATCCTGTGGGGGTTTTCCCAAGAGGTAGCAGAGCCCATTTTTGGAGCCCCGGAGCTGGGCCTCAAGCTTGGGTATCATCGCTTGCGTGCTGGCTAGGACGGTTTTGGCCTGCTCGACATCACGCCGTGATGAACTTCCGCCACGGAACTTCGATTCTGCAATCTTGAGGGCGCCCTTTTGCACTTCGATATTGCTACGCGCAATATCCAAGCGACGCTCGAGTGTCCGCAGATTGATATACAAGTTGGCCACATCCCCGGTAAGGCTGACCAACATGCTGTCATAGCTCGCCACCTGAGCCAGCAAGGACGCATCCGCCGATTCGATGGCTCGTCTAAATTTGCCCCAAAGGTCGATTTCCCAATTGACCGTCGGGCCCAAGCGATCCAGCCACAACCCCATACCACCATTGGAACTGGCCGGCTGATTGGTATTGGGAAGCCGCTCGCTGAGTCCCGATTTGGGCAAATGAATATCCCAGACCAACCCCTCTAGCTTTTGATCCTGAGGATAGAAGTCACCAATAGCCACACCCAGCTGCGCTCTCGCTGTGAGGATTTTTACACCCGTCGCTCTTAACGAGAGATTTTCGGCGTAGGCCAATTCGATGAGTTTATTCAGAACGGGATCGTTAAAACCCTTCCACCATTCCCTGTGCTCTTCGGTTTTCGCACTGAGGCGCTGATCGCCCGCATCCATCCATTTTCCCGTGAGCTTGCTTTCGGGAGTTTCAAAGTCAGGGCCGATGAGTGGGCAGCCCGACATCTGCAGGGCGCACAAAAGGATCGGGACTAAACGCAATCTCACTGGACAGACCTCTGCTCATGAGCTCCCCCTGCAAGAAGCAGAATCAGGCTCCGTTCACGAATCAATATGCCACCCTCAGAAAGCACGGGAACCGCATCCTCCGGGCGAGAAATATCATAGGGGGCCGATATTGCAGTATCAACAAGACGGCGCCAGCGTCGACCTTTCGGCGGCTCAGGAATCCTGAACACCCTCGACTCCGCCAAAGGATTCGCCAAAAGGCAGAGTTTCTGACCATCATCGTGCGAGTGAATCAGCCCCCCTAACGCAAGATCACTCCCCCAATCTGGTGCATGCCCCTCTGGATTGAACCAGTCGATTTCATCCGGCCGATAAAACCGTGCGCTTGAAAGGACAGGGAATCGGCGACGCAAAAGGATCATCTCCTTTACGAAACGAACAAAGTCAGCGTGCTGGCTAACCAAGGACCAATCAAACCAGGAGGTCGCGTTATCCTGACAATAGGCGTTATTGTTTCCAATCTGACTTCTGCGAAACTCATCACCCCCCAACAGCATCGGCACACCTCGAGCCATGAAAAGGGTGACGATCAGATTTTTCATCTGACGCAGACGAATCTGCTGAATAAGAGGGTCATCAGTCTCTCCCTCAATGCCGTAGTTACAGCTATTGTTGTTGTTGCAACCATCTCGGGAGTCTTCGCCGTTCGCAACATTGTGCTTGCACTCATAACTCACCAGATCATTCAGGGTGAACCCATCGTGACAAGTAACAAAGTTGATGCTGTGGACTGGAGCCTTTCCACTGTGCTCGTAGATATCTGCACTTCCACAAAGCCGGCTGGCGAACGAGCCGGCCATACCCGAATCGCCTCGCCAATAACGACGAACGTCGTCACGAAAAACACCATTCCACTCCGACCATCGTTCGCCGGGAAAACGCCCCACGAGATATGCACCACCCGCATCCCAGGCCTCAGCGATCAATTTCACATCGCGAAGAATAGGATCCTCGGCGATTTGTTCTAGCAGTGGGGGATTCGGAACCAGATTGCCGTTCTGGTCACGTCCGAGTATGGATGCCAAGTCGAAGCGGAATCCATCGACATGCATCTCGACGACCCAGTACCGCAGACAATCCAGAATAAAACCTCGAACGACCGGGTGACTGCAATTCAGGGTATTGCCGCAACCCGAGTAATTCTTGTAGTAACGACGATCCTCCTCGAGGATGTAGTAGATACTGTTATCGAGCCCCCGGAAGCTGAGAGTCGGCCCTGTCTCATTGCCTTCGGCCGTGTGGTTAAACACCACATCCAGCAAAACCTCGATGCCGGCCTCATGGAGCGCCTTGACCATCGACTTGAATTCATCCACCTGACAGCCTGGGTAAGAACGACTGCCGTAACCCTCATAGGGCGCAAAAAACGCAATGGTGTTGTATCCCCAATAATTACTGAGTCGCTCACCGTTAAGGGGGTTACGAAGAGTTACCTCTGCCGGATTGAAGGCCTGTAATGGCATCAATTCAATGGCGTTGATGCCCAAGGACTTCAGATAGGGAATCTTGTCGATCAGCCCAAGATAGGTACCGGGCGCCGAAGAATTGGCTGAGGCATGAACCGTCATCCCCCGCACATGCGCCTCATAGATCACTAAATCAGACCAATCATGGTGGAGTGGCCGATCATCTTCCCAATCAAAGCCACTTTCCGTGACAAGGCATTTGACGATGGCCGGATTTTCGACACAGCTTTCGCCGGCATCATCCGAGCCATCGAGACCACAGAGTTTTCCGAAATCGAGACGGCGGGGGCTGGCTAGTGCCGTCGCATAGGGGTCCAGAAGAATTTTCGAGGCATCAAAGCGATGCCCCTTCTCAGGAAGGGCTGGCCCATCGACTCGATAGGCATAAACCAGGCCCCGGCCGGCACCTAAAACCCGAACATGCCAGATATCACCGGTTTTATGGTGTTCTCGATCCAGTTCGATGGTCTGCGAAGGAAGACCCGCGTCCACACCGTCGAAGAGAAGCAACCAGACCCGTGTGGCGTGACGACTAAAGAGGGCAAAATTGACCCCATCATTGGCCAAATGGGCACCTTGCTGAAGCGGAGTCCCTGGAGCGGTCTTGTAATGTTTCTCACTGCTCTGAATGGACCGTGAAGCACTGACTTCCGTCTTCATTGGGGCATCTCGGTGTTGTCCTCAAACGCTCAAGGGGTCGCGCCACCTAAATGCCGAATGCCCTGAGCCATCTCACGATTGAGGCGCGCAAGGCACTCGCTCTCAGCCCCTACGATTTGGCCGTAGTCAGACGGAGAGACTGCAATCGAACATGAAAAGCGATGATTGACTGACTCACCCCTGGCGGACTTTAGAGACCAGAGCGCCACCATGCGGGCGTGCCCTTCAGGATCAAGATGCAACTCCTGAATCTGGACGATCGCCTGCACATCCGGCTTGGTGTCTCGCGACCAAGGGTGCATCACAATGCGGTCGCTGGGCACCAGCGATGAAAGATTTTCTTGGGATACTCGCGCGATGGTGTCATCTAAGCGCTCGGCCCAACGCTGATTCTCGGCCAGGCGGTATTCATGATCAGAGGCGGCCGTCACAATTTGAGGCCGATCGAGATAAGCAGGAACCTTGATGGGACCCAAACCAATCAGGGGGCCCTTTTGAGCGGCAACCGAAGGAGAAGGAGCCTCCTTGATCGGCTGTAGCATGTAGAACTGGTCCTGAGCGCCCCCGCGAAAGCAGCCAGCCGCCATGAGCGCAGTGATCCAAATAGCCGCCCAAAGAAGGGGGCGGGTCCATCCATTGAGGGGTCGATATGCGTTGGGCACGCAAGGCTCTCCAGGATTCAAAGACAGGGTTGATAGCGCTTAAACAGCGTTTGGTTCGATCATAACACGCAGGCACGCACGCCTATTTGTATTCCGAGTATTTCAGTCCGGTTTTCCAAAAAGTAACGATTCGGGATGCCGCTGGAGGTAATCCGATAGCTCCCGAAGGGAAGCTGCTGCCCGATTCATCTCCCTTACCGAGGTCGAAAGATCCGAATTGGCCTCGGTCACATCCGCAATATTTCCTGCAGCAATACGCCCATTTTCAAGCGCGTCATGCGCAACACCCAACGTTGCTTGCGTTGAATCCAGAACGGGGCGAGCCTGATTTTTGACTTCACGAACGGTGGCATCCAGATGCGCGACAAGGTCGGGCAAGGTTTTCTCAAGACGGGCCAGGATTACCTTCGCACTTTCCAGCGACTGACTCATGGCCAGCTGGGACTTTCGCGCCTCTTCTGAGCCCACTAAAGCGTGCACATCTTTAAGCGTAGCGGCCAAATCCTGCACAACCCCATCGATCGGCAGATTGCCGATCTTCCGCATAACTTCCTCGAGGGTTGCTAGGACCTCATCGACCGTCGGGGGAACAGAGGGCACCTCGGGAAGCCCCTTGTAACTGAGACCAGTCAGATGTGGCGGCTGATCCCTATTGAAATCAAGATTGACATAGAGAAGGCCCGTGAGAATGCTCTGGACCTCCAGCCGGGCCCTGAGGCCAGAATCCAGAAGCTTTTTGAAGCTTCTGTCCCGATCGGAGGGAGATAACGCAGCGATATCCATCGGACTCCCCGTCGTCGTGACCACCTTGGCAGGATCGATCTCGATGACAACAGGCTTCATGAGCCGGCCCATCCCGTCATCCAGCTGGAGCTCGATTTCCTTGACAATTCCCACCTGAACGCCCTGAACCTTGACGGGAGCTCCCACGTTTAGGCCATTGAGCGAGCTATCAAAGTAGACCACCCAGTGAATCTTCGACTTGAAGAATTCGCCACCACCGAAGGTCAGCAGGGCCACGACCAAAAGAGCCACTCCTCCAAGGAGAAAAGCACCGATGGCTTCGGGTTTTACGGGTTTACTCACGGCGGGGAACCTCCGATGGAGCGGGATGAGGCTGAATTGTCTCGCGTCAAAAAGCGCAAAACCCTGGGATCGGCGCTACCTCTTAAAAGGTCGTTAGGATTTCCTCTGGCGATCACCGTCTTGGAGTCAGGGTCCAGAAAGATGGAATTTGTTCCGATCGCAAAGATACTCGCCAACTCATGAGTGACGATGACGATGGTGGCCCCGAGGGCATCCCTCAAGCTCTCAATCAGGTCATCCAGAAGCCGGGCACTGATCGGATCCAATCCCGCAGAGGGTTCATCAAAGTAGAGAATTTCGGGATCCATGGCCATCGCCCGAGCCAACCCTGCACGCTTTTGCATGCCACCACTGATCTCGGAAGGATAATAGGATTCAAATCCAGCCAATCCGACCAACGCGAGCTTATAGGAGACGATACTAGAAACCTCGCGCTTAGAGAGCGTGGTGAACTCATTGAGAGGTAGCGCGACATTCTCTGCCAGCGTCAGCGAACTAAATAAGGCGCCACTCTGGAACAGGACGCCGAATTTACGCAAAAGCGCTTGCTTCTCCTCGGAATCAGCCGCCCAAAGATCCCTGTCGCCATAATAAATGCGTCCCGCCGCCGGCTTGATAAGGCCGATCATATGAAGGAGCAGCGTACTCTTGCCACATCCGCTGCCCCCCATCACGACAAAAATATCCCCCCGATTGACCGTAAAACTGAGGTCCTTCTGAATGACATGGTCACCATAGGCCATCGTCAACCGATCGACCTGAATGACGGGCCCTTTGTCAGGCGAAGTTTCTGTGACGGTCATATATTGAGGCGATTACAAATCAGGGTGACAATCGAATCGGCCACCACGATCAAAACAATGCTGGTCACGACCGCAGAGGTTGCCGCATCGCCCACGGCGGAGGCTGTGCGACCACACTGTACCCCGCGCATGCATCCTGAAAGGGCAATTAGGACACCAAACAAAGAGCACTTGACCAGACCGATAAAAAAGTCCGTCAGATCAACAGCCTCCGATGTCCGGGTCAGAAATTGAGAAAGGGGAATATCGAAGAATGCCACGCCCACCATCGCGCCACCGGCAATCCCCAGTAGATCGGAATAAAGCCCCAGAAAGGGCATGACCAGAATCAGCGCAATCAAACGTGGCAGGACCAAAAAATCTACCGGCGAAAAGCCCATGACTTTCAGCGCTGAGACCTCCATATTGACGTTCATGGTGCCAATTTGGGCTGCAAACGCCGCACCGGAACGACCCGACATGATGATCGCCGTCATCAACGCCCCCATCTCCCGGGTCATTCCCAGAGCCACCAGATCGGCGATGTAAAGTTCGGCTCCAAATAAAGAGAGTTGGACGGCTCCGACAAATGCAAGGATCAGCCCAACCAAAAGACTGATCATGGTGACGATTGGAACGGCCGCCGGTCCACACTCCTGAATCTGCAACCAAAGATCCACCGGACGATAACGAGCCCGTCCCCGAACGAATGCCGCCATGGATATCGCGGCTTCCCCCAAAAACCGGTTGAAGTAAAGCGCATCAGCCCAAAACCGCCTCGCAGCCTGACCCAGATCGGCAAGATACCCTTGTGGGGCCGGATCATGATGGGCATCGGGTGATGATGGGACCGCCGTTGCCAGCGCAAAAAGCGACCGCACCCCCTCAGGCATCGAGGAAACGTCCAGTTCGAGCTTCCGTCGCGAGGCGATTTGGCTGATTTCCAACAACGTCGACAGCAACAGGGTATCCCAGTGACGGATTCCGCCATCCTGAATCAGGAGGATTCCCGGCGAATGAATTTGCTCTAGCCGGCCCATCAATTCAGCACTGTCCGCCTGCCCCATTGCAGACACAGCCCAGTCCCCCGACAAGACCAGCCTCGGGCGATCAGAGCGCTCTTCAAGCAGCTTCCAGATTAAGGGATTCAAGTCGTTCGCCACGGGCGTAATGAGGGATCTCATGATACACAAGCTGAATGCAGATCCGCTTGGCCCTTCCAGACCGGACCCCCCCTACTCACGGCCAACCTCCTAAAACAAAAGGGGCTTTTGCGATAGAATGCATGTGAAGCATATCCTAGGCATCAGGAGCGTAGCGTTTGTCCGGCCACCACGACATCTTCATCTGTCATGATCAGGCCTCAACGACCTCCGTCAAACGCCTTGCGAGCGCTCTTGCCGCCAGAGGCGCATCCTGCCATACCCATGAAGGGGGGATCAGCGCTGAAATCAGTCACAAGCTAGCCATATCGAAGCTGTTCCTCGTTTTTGGGAATGAGGGGTTTTTCGAATCCCGCGGCTGTCAGGCCCATCTTGCTCTGGCTTGGATTGCAACCTCCTGCGACCTCCATCGAAGCCCCTCAAGAATTCTGGTCGTGAACCCCGAAGAGGGGACGCGTCATATCTACCCCCTTTGCCTGAAGGAGCGCATCATTGCGGATGCTCTGGAGGTTCAAGACCTTCAGAAGCTGGCAAGTGAACTCCACCAACATTGCGAATCCATTTCGGGCAACCTCGGCGAACTTTTCCCTCCGGCACACAAGCGGTGCGTCGGGCCCTTTGATGCCATTGAAAAGGAACCTCTTAATTTTGGGGGTCGGAATCGGGAACTCTGGGATATTCACAGGTCCCTCAAGGGGACGCTGGGAGAGAGCCCCACCGATGCCCCATTCGTCGTCATCTCCGGCGGCCCCGGATTCGGCAAGACCCTGATCGCCCTCGAATATGCGTTTCGATTTGGCGCGGCCTACCCGGGCGGAATCTTCAGAATTTCAGGCAAAGGAGCAGAACCCGCGGCAAAATTCAGCCAACTGGCAATGAACGCCCCTCTGAAACCGCAGTTACTTGCCCTACTCCGCCAACTTTCCCCCGAAACCGAGTGCTCAGATAAATCCTCCCTTACCAAAATCCGCGAGGCCCTTGCCGATCAGCTCGACCGAATGCATGGCGACTATCTTTGGATCGTCGATGATCTCCCTGAGGGCATTAATGGCCCCGTCATTCAGCAGTGGCTTGCACCTGTAAAGACGGCTCAGAACCCTCATAGGGCACATAACATCCTTATCACCGAAAGCCAACGCTATGATCATCGCGGGGATCCCATCCATCTCCCGCTACTGAGTGAAATCTCGGGACAAATGATCCTGACCTGGAACAAGCCCCCGACGCGAAACGATGAAAGGGATTCACTGAACTGGCTGACGGATGAGATCGGAAGGCATCCGCGGTTCGCCGGCATTGCCGCCGGAATTCTTGAAGCTGAGCGTCATGACCGTCGAAGCACCTTGGGACGACTCGCTCAACGCATTAGCCGAAGAAATCGTCTGTCGTCGGAGATCTCCCTGCTCTGGGCAAGAGACTTTCCCGAAGGTCGAGAAAAGTCCGCAGCCAATCTTTTGCTGGATGCCATCCAAAGCCTTGGCGGTGCAGCACGCGACATTTTGCGACTTGCACTTGAGCTGGAAGATCACGCTATCCCCATTCACTTGATAGCCGAGTGCCTTGTCATTGCCGGCCTCAGCGCCGATGAGCGCAAAGAGGACCTCTTCACGATCTTCCTCAATGAGCCGGAGGAGACTCCGATGAGCCATGAGGATGCCGAGACCTACGTCCTTCAAGGTGCAGAACAAATTGCCGCATTGGGGCTGGGTCAGCTCAGCGACAAGCTTGTCACCCTGCCCTCCTTGGTCATCCGGGGATTTTCAAGAATCTCATCCACATCACCCCGTCAGACCTTACTGGCAGAAGCTTCTCTGCAGGCGCTCTACATCATTGCGGAGTCGGCTCACTCAAGCCAGAACTTTGATGAACTCAGTGCCGTAGCGCCCCACGCGAGGAAATTAGTGGGCGACCTTCGCGACCGGATGATTGCCCAAGAAGACAATGCAGGCGAAATCACCGGCCGAATCAGACTGGCGCTGCACCTGGCTGATCTTGACCTTCTTCACGGCGCGAAAACCCGCGCCACAGCCCTCTATCGCGCCACGAGCGCTTACTTGGTCAGGGCCATGGCCGCCGATCCTCACAATAGCACCCGACAAAAGGATTTCGCCCGTGTGCAAGAGCAGCTCGGCGATCTCATGATCGAAACCACGCAGTCACAGAGTGCTCTGGATCACTATCGCAAGAGCCTGGGAATTAGGACCTTCATGGCCAAGCAGGAGGGAGGCCCTGGCGAGTCGATTCAGGACGCACTGCGCCTCAACATCAAAATCGCCAGACTTCAACGTCGTCTTGGGGATTTTGAGGCCGCACTCCAGACTCAGCAGACGGCCCATGCCCTTCACCTCAAGCTGGCGCAAATGGAGCCCGAAAGTCAGGAGGCAGCCTTTGACGTGGCCTCAAGTCACGCACAACTCGGTGAACTCCACATCAAGCTTAATCAGTCGGATGAGGGGCTACGAGAACTGAAAAAGGCCCTTCCCCTTTTCGAAACTCTGGCTGAAACCGTTCCGAGTGATCTTCGTTACAGCCGAGCCCCAGGTGCCATCCACAATCGGATTGGCGACCTCCTTCACGCCCGGGACGATCTGACCGGCGCGCTGAGCCGCTATCGCACGGCCCTTTCGGCGGCTGAGAGTTTGGCTCAGCGCAATCCCCATAGCCCTGAACTACAAAGAGACCTTGCGGTTTGTCACGACAACATCGGCGATACGCTCTCAGGTCTTGATGACGCTCAGGAAGCTGATCAGCACTTCAAGGCATTCCTCAGCATTGCCGAAGCCTCTGAAAATCAGTCAGCCTTCAAAGACCTCCGTGCGCGCGAGATTGCGGCCGTTCACATGAAGCTTGGCCGTGGGCGAGAAGCTGAAAAAATGCCCCGCCTCGCATTAGAGCGCTACCTCCTGGCCCGGACCATGATCGAAAAGCTGGCCATCGACTTTCCCGAAAACTTACGCCTTCGTGAAGATCTTCAATGGCTTCGCCACAAAATCTCTCGACTGAGTGAACGTCTCGAGGCAGAAGACCGGCGAATCGCGCGCAATCGGGCCAATATCCCAGAGAGTCCGGCATCCGAGGGGTCCTCCGATTGGCAGGGCGATGCCTAATTAAGGATAATGGCGGGATAGTTTGCTACCGAGCCTCACCCGCCCATCATGAAAAAACGCCTCGAAAGTCTCCTCAAGGAAGCCGTCAACAGCCTTGCTCATTCCGATGTCCTTCCCCGCGACATCGAGGCCAATTGTCAGGTCGAACGTGCACGCGATGCGCTTCACGGAGATTTCGCCAGCAATCTGGCCATGGCTCTTGCCAAACCTGCCCGCCTGAACCCTCGGGTACTGGCTGAAAAGCTTATCGCCGCGATCCCCAGCGACCCCGTCGTCCTCAAAATCGAAATTGCCGGCCCGGGATTCATTAACTTCTTCATTGATCCCAAAGCCCAGTTCGGCACCATCCCGGCCATTCTTGATTCAAAGGAAAAGTTTGGGCGCAGCCAGAAGGGGGCCGGACAGAAGGCACAGGTTGAATTCGTTTCAGCCAATCCGACAGGTCCTCTTCACGTCGGACACGGCCGAGGCGCCGCTTACGGTGCAGTGGTTTCCAATCTCCTCGCTGCCGTCGGCTTCGAGGTCCATCGGGAATACTATGTCAATGACGCTGGCCGGCAGATGGACATTCTTGCCGCGAGCGTCTGGCTTCGTTATCTGGAGCGACTGGGTGAAACCTTCATTTTCCCGAGTAACGGCTATCGGGGCGATTACGTCAGGGAGATCGCTGAATCTCTCCATAAAAATCAAGGTGATAGCCTAAAAGCCAGTATAGATACCGTCCTAAAGGATCTCCCTCCCGACGAGCCCCAGGGTGGCGACAAGGAGATCTATATCGACGCCATTGTGCAGCGGGCCAAGGATCTGCTGGGGGAAAAGGGCTACCGCGCGGTCTTTGACGCCGGCCTAAACGACATTCTTGCGGACATCCGTGAGGATCTCGCAGAGTTTGGTGTGCGCTATGACACGTGGTACTCCGAGCGAAGCCTCACGGAATCGAGCGCTGTTGCTCGCTCTCTCGAAAAACTGGAGGCGTCCGGGTACCTCTACAAACAGGATGGCGCTACCTGGTTTGCCTCCAGCCGACTGGGCGATGAGAAAGATCGGGTTGTCGTTCGCGAAAATGGACAGATGACCTACTTTGCCTCAGATATCGCCTACCACATGGAAAAGCTGGAACGCGGCTTTGACCGGATCATCGACATCTGGGGCGCCGATCATCACGGATACATCCCAAGGGTAAGAGCCGCCATGCAGGCGTTGGGCGGTGATCAGGATCGCCTGGAAGTTTTGTTGGTTCAATTTGCGGTTCTTTACCGCGGAGAAGAAAAAGTTCAAATGTCGACCCGTTCCGGTGAATTCGTCACCCTGAGGCAACTCAGGAACGAAGTAGGAAAAGATGCCGCGCGATTCTTCTATGTCATGCGAAAATCCGACCAGCACATGGACTTTGACTTGAAGCTGGCTACCTCCCGCACCAACGAGAATCCGGTCTACTACGTCCAGTACGCCCACGCCCGCGTCTGCAGTGTCTTCAGACAACTCGACGAAAAGGGGCTTAGCCGCGATATCGAACAAGGCATGGCCCACCTTGAATCCCTGAGCGACCCGCACGAAACATCGCTATTGACCGCCCTGTCCCGTTATCCCGAGACCATTGAGAACGCTGCCATGCAGCACGCGCCGCATCATTTGATTCACTACCTTCGTGATTTGGCAGCAGAACTTCATGGGTACTATAACGGCGTTCAGTTTCTGGTTGAGGATGCTGGGCTTCGCAATGCCCGCCTCAATCTGATTGCTGCGGTCAGGCAGGTGATCCGAAATGGACTCGAGCTCTTGGACGTTTCCGCTCCGGAAACCATGTAGGTCATGGCAAGAGACGTCAAACACCGAATTCCTGCTTTTCGCCCTGAAAAGCGCAAACCGCGCTGGAAGCCGTTCGCGTTGGTGGGACTCTTACTGGCTGGATCTGGAAGTCTGGTCACACTGACATCAAAATGGCCAGCCACCTCCGAAAACCCAGAACCTACCATGGCTCAAAGCGCGTTGCCCGAAGACGCGCATTTTGGCTATTTTCGACTCCTTGAAGACCGTGAGAACAGAGTCCCTGAAAGTCAGATCAGCGAGGAGCAACGCAATCTGCGACTCGGCAAGGAACCGACACCAGGCGAATTCTCACTTTTAGTGGGGACCTTCAAGACCCGGGACAAAGCCGAATCGGTTCGACAACAGATCTTCGAATTTGAGGCCCTTAAACCGCGAATGGAAGAGGTCACTTTGGAGTTCGCCTCCTGGTATCGACTGAAGCTCGGACCCTATGGGAACCTCAGGGATGCCAATCAGGTGAGGCTTTTCCTCAGAGACCACGGCATCGACAGTATTATTGAGACTGAAGAACACCGGTAACGCCCGTGGGCGAAAACCGGTATGCCTGACCACCCACCGAGTATCCCCGTCATGAGAATTCTTCACACCATGATTCGCGTCGGCAATCTGGACCGCGCCATTGATTTCTACACAGAAGTTCTTGGCATGAGACTCCTCCGACGACAGGATTATCCCGATGGCCGCTTCACTCTGGCTTTCGTGGGCTATGGCGAAGAGTCGAGCCAAACGGTCATTGAACTCACCCACAATTGGGATACCCCGTCATATGATCTTGGCACAGGCTTTGGACATATTGCGCTCGAGGTCGATGATGCTAAAGCCGCCTGCGAACGGACCCGCCAGAAGGGGGGGCGTGTCGTTCGTGAAGCGGGCCCAATGAAGTTTGGCGATACCGTCATTGCCTTCATTGAAGATCCCGACGGCTATAAGATCGAGTTCATTCAAAAAGGCACCGGCGGACACTGACGTGGAAACGGCGCGTCCGAAGGAACTCGATCTCGCGATACGGGAGCTTTCCTCGGGCGGTGTTGTGGCTTTTCCCACAGAAACGGTCTACGGCCTCGGCGCCGATGCCTCCAATCCTGCCGCCATCGCGCAAATCTTCGCGATCAAAGGACGCCCCCCAGATCACCCACTGATCGTTCACATCAGCGGAGCCGATCAACTTTCGCGCTGGAGCCATCAGGTTCCAGACGCGGCTTACGTGCTGGCTGAGCAATTTTGGCCCGGGCCGCTGACACTGATCCTTCCCGACAGCAAGGCGCCCCCTGAAGTGACCGGAGGGCAGTCGAGCGTCGGCGTTCGCGCGCCCAGCCATCCGGTCGCGCAAGCCCTTCTTCAGGGTTTTGGTGGGGGCATCGCTGCCCCTTCCGCCAATCGGTTTGGCCGCATTAGTCCGACCCGAGCCGCCCACGTCCGGGATGAATTAGGTGACCGGGTTCGCATCATTCTTGAAGGGGGTGAGTGCAAGGTGGGTCTTGAATCCACCATCTTAAGTCTTGCAGGCTCCACCCCCTGCCTATTGCGCCCCGGAGCGATCAGCCGCTCTCAGCTAGAGGAGACCCTCAACCTGGAAATACACGGCGCGGAAAAGGCCCCGGGACTTCGAGCCTCGGGACTCCTCGAATCGCATTACGCCCCAAGAACAGCCCTTCGACTCATTCCCTCCGACAAGATCTCCACTACAGCAGCCACTGCCGGACCTCGAACGGTCATGATGTGCCTTAGAGACATTCCGATACCTTCATCAATTGATCGCATCATCATGCCCCCGAATCCCGTGGACTATGGTGTTCGCCTCTATGCAACACTCAGGGAACTTGATCAAGGCCAATACGACCTCATCCTGGCTGAACTGCCTCCCACTGAAGAATCCTGGGCCGCTGTTCATGATCGCTTGGGAAGAGCCAGCCATATCCCTCAAAGTTCGGGCTCAAAGCCCCCGGTAAGAAAATGACCTTCCCCTCGTTCATGATGACACTCCAAGAAATCGCCGACAGCATCACCGGAGCACAGATTCATGGCCCAGCCGATCTCACCCTCACCGGGATTAGCACGGATACGCGAAACATCCCCGCCGGATGCCTTTTCTTTGCCCTAAGGGGGGATCGCTTTGATGCTCATGATTTCATTTCGGAGGCGCTAGCCTCTGGCGCAAAGGCGATCGTATCGGAACGACCACTTGATCCGAGCGTTCCTCATGTGCGCGTTAAAGACACCCGCTTAGCACTCGGCGCCACCGCCAAGGCCTGGCGAAATCGATTCAATATTCCAGTGATTGCGGTGACTGGCAGTAACGGAAAAACCACCGTCACCCAAATGCTGGCCACCATTCTGGCCACGGCCTCAGGTGAAGATCAAAGGCTTGCCACTCGAGGAAATCTCAACAACGATATTGGCCTGCCCCTCACGCTGTTTCGCATGAACAGCTTCCATCAGCGCGCTGTCCTCGAACTGGGCATGAATCATCCGGGTGAAATCCGCTACCTGGCCGATATCGCCCAACCCACTGTGGCCCTGGTCAATAACGCGCAGCGGGAACATCAGGAATTCATGGGTACGGTTGAAGCCACTGCGCATGAAAATGGCGCCTCTATCAGCGCGCTTCCTGCCTCAGGTCATGCGGTCTTTCCCGCCGACGACGCCTGTGCACCCATATGGAGAGCGCTGGCCAAGGATCGGGATGTCCTGGATTTTGGCTTTATGAATCCGGCCCGGATTCGGGCCGCGTGGCGAAGCGAAGCGGATGGCATGATTCTTACCCTCGACACCCCGGAGGGAAGGATCGAACCCCGACTGGCGCTCGCCGGTGCGCACAATGCGCACAATGCGACAGCTGCAGCAACGGCGGCGTTGGCCGCAGGCGTCTCATTAGGAGAGATCCTCTCAGGGCTTGAAAGTTTTCGACCGGTTGCCGGTCGAGGCGTGATCCTCCGATCCACTCAAGGGGCCACCCTGATTGATGACAGTTACAACGCAAACCCTGATTCAGTCCTGGCTGCGATTGATCTGCTGGCGAGCCGACCCTCTCCGGCCTACCTCATCCTGGGTGATATGGGGGAAGTGGGCGAAAAAGGGCCCGAATTCCATGCTGAAGTGGGACACTACGCAAAAAACCGGGCGCTCTCGGGCCTGATGACCATGGGCTCCCTCGCACGTCATGCCTCAGAGGCCTTTGGCACACCCCATGCCCACCACTTCGAAAGCCTCGAAGCCTTGCTTGATAGGGTTAAACCACTGGCCGTAAACGGTACAACGCTCCTCGTTAAAGGCTCCCGATTCATGAAAATGGAACGCGTGATCGAGGCCTTGAGCGGAACACCCACCGCAACGCACTAATCAATACAGGGGGATCTTCACTATGCCGAACTCCCCTTTCGAACCTCTGGTCTTTTCGAACCGTTTCGTCCAGGAGCTCCCCGGAGATCCCATCCCGGATAATTTCGTTCGCCGCATTCAAGGCGCGGCGTATTCCAGGGTAAACCCGACACCGGTCAGCGCACCCAAGCTGATCAGCTTCATTCCTGAAATGGTAGAAACCCTGGGGTTTCCCAAGGACGCACCATCCCACACTGATTTTCTCAGGGTCTTTTCCGGCAATGCCATCCATCCTGACATGGCGCCTCATGCCTCGTGTTACGGCGGCCACCAGTTTGGCCATTGGGCAGAACAACTCGGCGACGGTCGAGCCATCAACTTAGGTGAAGTCCGTTGCCCCAACGGCCAGCATCTCACGATACAGCTCAAAGGCGCAGGAAAGACGCCCTACTCGCGAACAGCAGATGGTCGCGCTGTCCTCCGATCATCCCTGAGGGAATATCTGTGCAGTGAGGCGGTGCATTACTTGGGTATTCCAACAACCCGCTCACTCAGCCTGGTCACGACCGGCGACTCGGTGATCCGCGATATGTTTTATGACGGTCGTGCCAAGGCCGAACCGGGCGCCATCGTCTGCCGGGTTGCGCCAAGCTTTACCCGCTTTGGCCACTTCGAACTTCCGAGCGCCCGCGGGGATTTGAGCCTTCTTCAAAAACTTCTCGATTTTTCATTGCACGCAGAATTTGAGGGTCGCTTCTTACCCGGGCCTGAAGGATATTGCGAATGGTTCAATGAGGTCGCCCAAAGGACGGCACGACTCATGGTGGATTGGCAGCGGGTTGGCTTTGTCCATGGGGTCATGAACACCGATAACCTCTCCGTTTTGGGGCTGACCATCGATTACGGCCCTTACGGCTGGCTTGAAGGCTTCGATCCTCTCTGGACCCCCAACACGACTGACGCCGAGGGGCGCCGCTATGCCTATGGCCAGCAACCGAGGATCGCTCGCTGGAACCTGATTCGTCTGGCCAATGCCATTTACCCCCTGGTTGTTAAGGCGAAACCCCTGGAAGACGCCATTGCGCGCTTCGATCAAACCTTCAAGACCCTCTGGCTGACCGCCATGAACAAGAAGCTGGGGCTTCAGGGGGACATGAGCCCTTCCCGAGAGAAACTCGTTGAGTCCCTATGGTCACTTCTACTTCTGAAGGAAACTGATTTCACCCTCTTCTTCCGTGGTCTTTCCTCCTGGACACCCCCCAAAGCGGACGTTCCTTTGGACCGAATTCCTCTCTTCGTTCAGGAAGCCTGGTATGACGAAAAAGCCCCCACCCAAGCCATGGAAACACAGATCCTCCAGTGGTTCAGGGACTATGCACAGGAGATTCGTCAGGGGAAAACATCCGAAGAAGATCGCCAGCGGGGCATGAAGGCTGTTAATCCTAAATATGTCTTTCGGAACTATCTCGCCCAAGAAATCATCGATGAGATCGAGCAGGGAAGCACGGCCATGCTCGAGCGGCTCCTGAACACCCTGAGACGCCCTTACGATGACCATCCTGAAGAGACCGGTTTCGCTCAAAAAAGGCCTGAATGGGCGAGGCATCGAGCCGGTTGCTCCATGCTCTCGTGTAGCTCTTAACCCGCACCACGCAGGTGCGGCTCGCACCACCCCCAAGCGATCCACCCTCACCGTCTTGAAGCTCTGCCTCTGTCATCCCGGCTTTTACAGGATGGCATGCGTTCTGCAGTGCATTTCAGTGCGAGGCGCTCCAATCGGGTCGCCAGCGCAGGACTAATGGCGCGGAGGACCCCATGGCGATTCATCATTCAAGTTCACCCCTCTTGCTCGCGGGTTACGCTCACCCCCGGGAGGGGCTCACCAAGGATTTGCTCTCGGCGCGAAACGTCATCGGAGACTCTGGGACGATGAAACGCTTTGAGCGCTTCATTTCCCCTTATCTGGCAACCCATACCCCGCCCACAGATGACTTTTTGGATGGTTTGATTCAGCGCAACAGCTGGTTACGCTGAGACAAAGAATCGCGGCCTTTTTCCTCAGGCCCAAAAAAAGCGCCCAAGGCGCCTAAAGGATTCAACCCAAGGACGCCGTTGAGAAGGATTGGAATCTCTCTCAACGGCCATCAGGGATCACTCCAACTGGGATA
Source organism: Pseudomonadota bacterium (assembly GCA_039795615.1). Lineage (GTDB taxonomy): Bacteria > Pseudomonadota > Gammaproteobacteria > Methylococcales > Methylococcaceae > UBA6136. The sequence continues at coordinate 2,765 of JBDKLO010000091.1, read as the reverse complement.
AATCAATATCGCCGTGACGGAACGGAATCCAGTCGTTGTATTCGGGCCGGTACTGCAGTCCATAAGGCGTATTCAAATAAACCTTGGGCGGATTATCCTGGTGCTGCTGGCACTTCGGAATATCCATTTGGCCGGAGGGCAGGAAAATTTTGTCCACAATTTCCTGAATTCCCACCTCGCGACCTGCCTCCTTGGCTTCCTTTACGTACGCGCGCGCCGCATCGGAGAGGGCCCATGCCTCTTCCACCATAGCAAAGTAGTCGATTTTTTCAGACATATTTGAAGCTCATTGAAGAAATGGAGCCTGCGCTCATGACGCAAGCTTGACCTACGAATTCTAGCCCAACACCTAAAGAAAGTTGAAGTAAACAATCACCCAAGACCTCATTAGCCATGTCAGAATCCCACATGGACTCATTAATTCGCTTTACTCGACAGTCAAAGCTCAAAGACTAATGGATATTTACTGGATCTATGACGTTCCGACCTGGCAACTCGCCATCGGGATCATCAGCCTCTACGTCTTCACCGCACTTGCAGGCCTTCTCACTCTTCGGGGCTGGATCTATCGAACATTCGATGTCAGCGCTGAAACCAACGAAATGACCAATGGGATCTTTTCGGGGGTTGGGGTTCTTTATGGACTCTTGATCGGCCTGGTCGCAGTCGCCGGGTGGGAAAACTTCAACGATGTGGATGACCTTGTCGCCAAGGAAGCCGCCTCGGCGGGCGCGCTCTATCGGGATATCAGCACCTTGCGACAGCCCGCCAAAGCCGAGATGCAGGGACACATCCGGCATTACCTCGATGAAGTCATTCACGTTGCCTGGCCCCTTCACCAGAGAGGTGTCTGCGATGTAGAAGGCACAAAAACCCTTTCCAAACTGCATTCGGTGATGACCCATTACAAGCCGATCGCGGGGGCGGATGAGGATCTTTTTCAGGAGGCATTAGCCGCGTTTAATCGGCTGTCAGAGGCTAGGCGCATGCGGCTTGGCGAAGTCGGGACGGGCATTCCCGCCGTATTCTGGATCGTCATCATGGGGGGCTCCATCCTGACCTTGCCACTGATCTACCTTTTTCACACGACCCGGCTAAGAACCCATGTCGCTGCGACGGCAACCTATGCCCTCTTTATGGGCTCCATGCTCTTTCTGCTCGTCGCTGTAGACAACCCCCTCCGAGGCGAAGTCAGCATTCCCCCGGACTCCTTCCAGGAGATTCTTGACAATCTGGACAGTCTGGATCCAGAGTACTGGCAAGAAAAGGCCACCAGCCACTGAGCCATCCCCTCTCTTGGAAGCCCCTCATGAAAGATCGCCTTCAGCCCAACCCTCCCCCTAGTCATCGGTTTGAGGCGGCCCTTTCGGAACTCTTTCCAGGCGCCCTTCGGATTGAAGACTATTTCGAGAAAACCACGACGGCCCTTCTCCCCGACGGTTTTGAAGATGACAATACCCTAGGGATCATCGCCACCTGCAGGGATGAAATTGCATCTCCCCTTGAAACGGAAATCATCCGACATTGGGGCAGAACCTTCAGCTGCAGAAGCCTTGGGGGCTTTCTCTTACTGGGCCGCACGGGCATCAAGACGGGCATCAGCCACGCGCCTCTGGTGAACCATCGCCGACGCTTTGTCATGTATGCGATGCCTCACATCGCCCTTTCTGATCACGGCGTTCCCGGAGCCGTTATGCGCGAAGGCATTGAGGAGGCCTCTCATGCCTGCGGATCGTTGGATGCCGTTGTTTCGCAGCTCAAATCGGGGCGAATTGATCTCCACATGGACTTTGAGGATCTCGAGCAATCCTGTGTTCGTCAAAAATTGCTTTCAAACATTCATTACGGGGAAGAGATCGATCTGGTCAACATGACCCGACTGGCCGCCAAGATCATCCACAAAGACACCGACAGGTTGCTGAGCAACTTAGCCAGACCCAATGAGTATGATTTTGCCTTCTTCATCGGCATCCTCATTCATGGGCCCAACGACCAGAACTGGGTCTGGCATGAGCACGCCGAAGTGCAAACAGGGCAAGAACCCGGCCACCGCCGCCCCCTTGATCTGAATCTCTGATTCAACCTGTGGCTGATCAAAGCGACCTGACATCAGTAGCGTTCAGCCGAAACCCCTGCCACCCATGAACCAGATTTTTGTGATTGCCCTAGGAGGCTCATTGGGCGCAGTCAGCCGATTCTGGGTTGCTAATGCCATTTATGGAATGTTTGGGCGTGAATTTCCTCATGGCACCCTCTTTATCAACGTGTCGGGCTCCTTTCTGATGGGATTTCTGACGGAGCTACTCCTTCAGCGTTTCCCGATCGCAGTGGAATATCGCGCGGCCATTCTGATCGGCTTTCTGGGGGCCTACACCACCTTTTCAAGCTTTGCGCTGGAAACCTACTTTCTGATCGATCAAGGCGCCTACTTCAAGGCACTGGCAAATGCTTTTCTCAGCGTGGTCTTGTGTGTCGGCGCCGTATGGATCGGATTGGTCTGGGCCAGAACCTTTTTTGAGGGCACTCAGATCAGCTGGACCGCACATGAACGCGCATATGTCATCATGGCGGCTGGCTGGGCTCTCGTCTTTGGTCTCACCATCGGCATTTCCGTTATCGCCAGCCATGCGGGATGGTCGTCCAGCACTCTAAGCGTGATTCAGGTCGCACTCTTGGGTCTTGCTACCGTGACCGCGACCCTCTGGATGTCCTTCAAGCTCACCTCCATGGACAGCCAGCTCGGCGAACTCTTTACCCTTTTTTCA
>JBDKLO010000090.1:0-16012 GCA_039795615.1 Pseudomonadota bacterium | reverse complement strand
TCCCACCACCAACGACCTTCCCTTTCATGCTGATTGGGGAGCGTGGGACGAGTACAGGGCTCACAACCAATACTCACAAACCCTCTACGATGAAGTTCGTTGAATGGAACATCATAAGCTTGGATGTAATCCCAGACTTGAGATGAGGACCAGTTCGCCAGTGGGTTGAACTTGTAGAGCGTTTTGCCGGGGCCTGCAAACGCCGCATCACTCTCAACTTCCGAGAGCTCTATACGGGTCAGACTCTGGTCACGTCGCTGTCCTGTAACCCAAGCGTCCAAAGTCCCTAACTTTTTCCGTAACGCCTGCACCTTCCGGATCCCACAGCATTCACTGTGGCCATCCTCATAAAAACTGAATAAGCCCTTTTCACGCACCAAGGCATCCACTGAGGCGGCATCCGGCGAAAGTACTTCAAGTTGGATCGCGTATTTCTTTCGCACCTCTTCGATCAATCGATAGGTTTCAGCATGCAGGCGGCCCGTATCCAGGCAAAAGACTTCAACTCCAGGACGGATCTGTGCGGCCAGATCCACCAGAACCACATCTTCAGCCCCGCTAAATGAAACGGCAATGCGTTCAAACCGCTCAAGTGCTGCTCTAAGCACTACTCTTGGATTTTTTCCCGCAAGTTCCGCCTGAAGACTGCTCAGATCGATGGTTTCGGTCATGGTATTACTCAAATAGCTGGCTTCGATCCACAGGGGTCGAAGCAAATTCGTCGGACTCTTCTTCTAGGCTCTCGCTGGTATCTGCTATCGCATAACCCTCTGTGGCCCATTCCCCAAGATCAATCAGCTTGCACCGTTCGCTACAGAAGGGCCGAAACGGTTCAAGGGGCGTCCAGGCAACCTTTTTGCCACAGCTTGGGCAACTGACGGACGTTGGTGCAGAGTCAGATTTCATGAAGGCAGAAGGGAGGCTAGAAGAGGCAACAGGTTAGATAAAATGAAACGTTTTCCGAGGTTTGAACCGGCCGCTGATTAATGTCCCGATCCATGAAGCGGATGGTGAAACGATGTTTCCCACCACTAATTTCTGCAAAGAAGGGCGCCTCAACAGGTACCCCTACCCTCAATAACTGGTACGGCATCGCATGGTCCAGGGTCTTCTGGTAAAACCCCGCCACGGAGTCTTCCTTAACCGGGATCGCACTGGTCCGAATGAAATTCAGCAACGTATCAATCGACGCCCGAACGGGAAGAAAGGGCTGAAGCCATTCCCGTAATTGCTGATGCCGAGCCGGAGGATCTGCTTCCAGCCAACGGTGATAGCTTGGGAGATCAAAGGATGAAGCGCCACCAGGCATTCCAGCCCGCTGGACAACACTCTTGAAAAACTCATCCTCCATCACCGAAATCCCCAGTTTTCCGGGATTCGCAAAAAGATCTCGATTCAAGGCTTCTAGACGCTCTATGGCCTGATTCAGCATCCGGTGATCGACACCGCTCTGAAGCCTTGTCATGCGATTCAGCGTGGATGTCTGCCGGTCAATCTCCTGCATCGCCTCTGAACGAAGGTCGCTGCGACTGGAGATCGAGACCAGCTCAATCAGCTGAGCAACTGCCGCCCGGCAGTCCCAGACCGAACTTCCCTGCATAAAATGGTCGAGCTGATGAAAAAGCTGTTCGAGCCTTATGAAAAGTCGAATGCGCTCGTTCAACGGAAATTCGTAAAGGATGACGTCGCGCAACCCATTCCCCCTCTGTTTGCCTCAGTCGATCGGTATGACTCGATTATAGTCACAGACTTTAATGCATTTCAGTCTTGGGTTCTGGCCTTCCCAAGGTAGTCTTGATGCAAGCGCTCCACTTGCCGCTCCAGATCCCCGAGATTTCCACAGTTCTCGAGAACATCATCCGCCTGCTGGATGCGAGTTTCAGCGTCGATCTGGGTCTTGATAATGGTTGCAACCTGATCGGATGTGACCTGGTCGCGACTGATGACACGATCAATCTGAAGGCTAACCGGAGCATCAATCACCAATATACGATCAACTAGATTCTGATACCCCGCCTCAAGAAGCAGCGGCACTTCCATCACCACGTAAGGGTAAGCCTCCTGATCAGCACGGCGGAGCATTTCCGCCTGGATATAGGGATGCAGGAGGTCCTCGACCCAATGCCTGGCCGCCTCATCGGAAAAAATAATCTCGCGAAGACGGCGTCGATCCAGCTGACCTTCGCTCAGAACCGATGGACCGAAATGCATCTCAAGCTGAGAAAGCGCATCCGTGCCAGGCTCAACCACGGCTCTTGCGACCTGATCGGCATCAATGACTGGGACCCCGAGCCTTTTGAACATCGAAGCGACGGTGCTCTTACCCGAACCGATGCCACCCGTTAATCCAATGCGATAGGCCATATCAGACTCGACAGCATGGTTTTAGCCTGCATAGAAGGACAGATATTGGGCGTTGATCCGGTCCCCTGCCAATAGAGCAATCCAGCCGGCAAGGGCCAGGAAGGGACCAAACGGGATCGCATCCTCCCGCTTTCGGACACCCAAAAGAATCAGAGCAACACCCACCATGGCCCCCGACACCGATGAGATAAAAACAATCAGCGGAAGATGACTCACACCCATCCATGCACCTAACGCCGCAAGGAGCTTGAAGTCACCCCGACCCATCCCCTCTTTCCTGGCCAACAGCCGAAACAACGCATGGATTGTCCAGAGTAACCCATAGCCCAGGGATGCCCCCAAAATACTGCTATGGCTATCAGTAAAAAGATCAAAGACACTGAGAACCAGCCCCACCCAAAGGAGAAACAGCGTCAAACGGTCAGGAAGAATACGGTGATCGAGATCAATAAAAGAGAGGATGAGTAAACCGGTCCCAAGCACCATCGCCCACAGCGCCTCGGCACCCGGTCCAAAGCACAAGAGCGCTGAAATCGCCATCACAAGGCCCAGCATCTCAAGGAGCGGGTAACGAGCCGAGATGGGATGTCCACAGGCGTGACAACGGCCCCTTAGAAGCAGGAAACCGATCAAAGGGAAATTGAACCACGGGGGGATGTGTCCCCCACAGTGCGGGCAGGAAGACCCCGGAAAGGACAGATCATAGCGTGGGGCGCTGGGCTCCCTCGTTTCTTCACCCAAAAACGCCTGATGCTCCTGAAGCCATTCACGCTCCATCATGATCGGAAGACGGTGAATGACGACAGAAGCAAAGCTTCCGAGCACGGCGCCGGTGACTGCAGCAAAAACTAGCCAGTATCCCTCAGGAATGAGTTCAATCACCGTCGCAGAGCCTCCCGCTCTCGCTATAGAGCCCTGATTTTCTGAATCTGGGATTCCAGCTCGGAGAGATTATTCTTAAGGTCATCCAGCCGTGCCCGTTCCTTAGCAACAACAGCTTCAGGGGCCTTGGCCAAAAAGCTCTCATCACTCAGCTTTCCTTCAAGACGCGGGACTTCCTTGGTCAGTCGTTGAATTTCCTTATCAAGGCGAGCAAGTTCCGCATCCTTATCGATGAGGCCACTCATCGGGATCAGAATTTTGAGATCTCCGACCAGCGCAATCGCAGACTCAGGTGCACTCGCCCCGGGCGCCAGCCACTCCAGACTCTCAACCCGACCGACCTTCTGGATAAAGTCACGGCTAGCCTCAAGGAACTCCCGGTCCTGTGCTGATCCCGCATCGAGAATGACCTTTAGTGGCTTGCCCGGAGCGATATTAATTTCACCCCGAATTCTTCTGATGCCCAGCAGAAGGGCCATCATCCACTCAATCGTCACCTCACTGGTTTTGTCCGTGCGCAATAATTCGGTGACGGGATAGGGCTGAAGCATGATCGTAGACCCCTGCTTCCCAGCCAAAGGTCCGATTTTCTGCCAGATCTCCTCCGTGATAAAGGGCATGACCGGGTGGGTCAGACGAAGCACCGTCTCAAAGACTTCGACCAGGGTTCGCCGAGTCCCCATCTGCAAGGCCGCGTCATCGCTGTGGAGACTGACCTTTGCCAGCTCCAGATACCAGTCGCAGTATTCATTCCAGATGAATTCGTAAAGGCTCCTTGCCGCAAGATCGAATCTGAAATCATTGAATGCCGTTGTCGTTTCCTCAATTGCATGATTCAAACGAGAGAGAATCCAACGATCGGCAAGACTCAGGCGGTAATCTGCCCCATCCAGCACCTGATCTTCGGTATTCATGATCACAAAACGGGCTGCATTCCACAGTTTGTTGCAGAAATTTCGATAGCCCTCGACACGCCCCATGTCGAATTTGATGTCTCGCCCAGTTGAAGCCAGAGAAGCAAAGGTAAATCGGAGCGCATCACACCCATAAGAGGCGATGCCATCCGGAAACTCCTTACGGGTCCGGCTATCAATCTTTTGCGCCATCTGGGGCTGCATCAACCCCGTGGTCCTCTTGCCCACCAGAGCATCCAGTGTGATGCCGTCGATGATGTCGAGGGGATCCAAAACATTCCCTTTGGACTTGGACATCTTCTGTCCTTCGGCATCACGGACCAGTCCATGAACATAGACTGTCTTGAAAGGGACCTGGGGGCTACCATCCGGATGCTTCATAAAATGCATGGTCATCATGATCATGCGAGCCACCCAGAAGAAGATGATGTCAAAACCGGTGACCAGCACGTCTGTCGGATGAAAAAGTGCGAGTTCCCGGGTCTTTTCAGGCCAGCCCAAGGTCGAAAACGTCCATAGCGCTGAAGAGAACCAGGTGTCGAGCACATCTTCGTCCTGATGCAGTCGCGTTGTTTCGGCAAGAGAATACCTTTGCCTGACCTCTGCCTCATCGCGACCGACGTAGACATGTCCAGTTTCGTCATACCACGCCGGGATCCTATGCCCCCACCAAAGCTGACGGGAAATGCACCAGTCCTGGATGTCTCTCATCCAGGAGAAATAAAGATTCTCATACTGCTGGGGGACAAACCGAATCCGGCCATCTTCTACAGCCTCGATGGCGGGACCAGCGAGTTTCTTCGCATCCACGTACCACTGATCCGTAAGCCAGGGTTCAATCACCACACCGGAGCGATCTCCCCTAGGCACCTTCAGCGCATGGGGCTCAATCGCCTCCAGGAATCCTTGTGCCTTGAGGTCCTCGACAATCTTTTCACGGGCTTCGAAGCGATCCAGCCCGGCGTAGGCTAGAGGCGCCCGCTCACCATGTCCGGCTTGATACTGGCCAAAGGTCAGGACGGTGAATTCGGGAAGGATCCGGGCATTCTGGTCGAATACATTGATGAGCGGCAACTGGTGGCGCTTGCCGACCTCATAATCGTTGAAATCATGGGCCGGCGTGATCTTGACGCAGCCAGTACCGAATTCTGGGTCGACATACTCATCACCAACGATAGGAATTTCTCGGCCCACCAAAGGCAAGCGAATCGTCTTACCGATCAGATGGCGATAGCGTTCATCTTCAGGATGCACAGCCACCGCAGTGTCACCCAGCATGGTCTCAGGACGGGTGGTTGCGACCACCAACTGACCTGAGCCATCGCTGAGGGGATATCTGAAGTGCCAGAGACTGCCCTTTTCTTCGACGCTTTGAACTTCAAGGTCGGAAATCGCGGTGTGCAGGACAGGGTCCCAGTTCACCAGGCGTTTTCCCCGATAGATCAAGCCATCATCATAGAGCCGGACAAAGGCCTCCTTGACCGCCTCTGAAAGCCCCTCATCCATGGTAAACCGCTCACGCTCCCAATCGACGGAGGACCCCAATCGCCTCAACTGACGCGTGATATGGCCACCGGACTCAGCCTTCCAGTCCCAGACTTTTTCGAGGAATTTCTCTCGACCCAGATCCAGCCGGGTAATGGACTGGGCTGCCAACTGCCGCTCAACGACCATCTGAGTCGCAATACCGGCATGATCGGTACCGACCTGCCAGAGCGTGTTGTGCCCCTGCATTCGGCGAAAACGAATGAGGGTGTCCATGATGGTGTTATTGAACCCATGCCCCATATGAAGGCTGCCGGTCACGTTGGGCGGCGGGATCATGATGCAGAATGGCGTGCCCTCACCTGACGGACGGAAATGGCCCTGCCCTTCCCAAAATTCGTACCAACGCTGTTCGATGCTGTGGGGTTCGTAAGTCTTATCCATGTTTCCTGAGTAGGCTGATTCGGCCCAGATCACCCTCGATCGATTGGGCCTTCAAGTGCGAATAACGGGTCCAAAGACCCGAATCAGAGTTGGTGAGTCTGGAGCTCCATACCGGAGGCCTGATACTGCCGGTAACGGGTGCGCCCTGCAAGGCGTACTTCGGGATCCTGATCAACAATTTCAGCAATCCTGGGATATCCGTCATGTCCGCTCGGCATGATACCGCCGAGATTGAGAAGCACGTCCTGACCGCCTGGGACCGGCCCGCCAAAACCAATCAGGACCGGGGCCTCCTCGCCTAGGGGATCGAAGGGTTCATGAGGAACGAAACTGCCCTGACGAAAGGTCCAGAGGAGATCATCGAAGCGTTTTGCTTCCTCCTCGGTATCGAGATTCACAAACACAGAAAGTCCCTGACGGTAGATCTTTTCAATCAGCCGACAGGCTGTGATCCGGCGTGTCGCTGGATCATCAGACTGGAGGACATAAAAATCGACCCGAGTGGTCATGAAGCCTGATCAAGGAGATATTGCATCAACAAGGGAACGGGTCGACCCGTAGCGCCCTTGTCGGCTCCCGTCTTCCAGGCGGTCCCCGCGATATCGACGTGCGCCCAGGGATAATCCTTCGTGAACCGGGAGAGAAAACAGGCCGCCGTAATACTTCCGCCATCCGGGCCACCAATGTTGGCAAGGTCAGCAAAGTTAGATTTGAGCTGGTCTTGATACTCCTCCCACAAAGGCATGCGCCAGACGCGATCATGCGATGCTTCGCCGGCCTTGATCAGGGATGCGGCAAGCGCATCATCGTTACTCCAAAGGCCGCTGGGGTGGCGCCCCAGAGCGACGATACAGGCTCCCGTCAGAGTTGCCAGATCGATAACGGAGACGGGTTCATAACGTTTTGCATAGTGCAATACGTCGCATAGCAACAAACGGCCTTCGGCATCGGTATTGAGAATTTCAATCGTAAGACCCGCCATGCTTTTGACGATGTCACCTGGCTTGTTGGCGGAACCTGAAGGCAGGTTTTCAGAAGCTGCAACCAAACCGACCACATTGATCGGCAACTGAAGTTCAGCGATCGCTGCCATGGTGCCAATTACACTGGCTCCACCACACATGTCATATTTCATTTCATCCATGCCGGCAGAAGGCTTGATTGAAATGCCGCCAGCATCGAAGGTCAAACCCTTGCCCACGAGAACATGGGGGGCGCTTTTAGTCGCACCACCGCTGTATTCCATGATGATCAGTCGCGCCGGCTCCTCGCTACCACGGGAGACCGAAAGAAACGAATGCATCCCCAGTTCGGAAATCTCGTCCTCATCAAGAATCTTGGTCTTGAGTTTCTTATGTGCTTTGCCAATTCGCTCAGCTTCCCCGGCAAGGTACCTCGGCGTACAGATGTTCCCGGGAAGATTGCCAAGCTCCCGTGCGATGTTCATCCCTGAGGCGATCGCTTTGCCTTCAAGAAGGCCTTGCTCCAAGGCGCCGCTGTCATGAGTCGCAGCGTCAAGGAAGGTCACGCGGGACACCTTGACCTTGGTCACCGGAGGGTCAGTCTTGAGTTCAGTAAACTTGTAGGCCGCGGTTTCAAAAATCTCAATGAACTGGCGGACATTCCAGCGAACATCCTGACCTTTGACCCCGACCTCGTGGAGCGCACTCACAACATGCTTGGCCGGCGTAGCCAAAACGGCTCGCGCAGCTGCTGCCAGGGACTTGCGGTACGAGGCAACTGTCAGCTCCTCTTTCTTACCGAAACCCACGGCAATAATGCGTTCAATCCCTTCGATGCCGGTATTCCCGATCATCAGAATGTCACCGGGTTTCCCTGAGAGGTCATCCCGTTTCATGAGTCGCTCAAGGAGCCCTTGAAGTCGGGCATCCAGAGCCTCTGCCGTCGGGGTAAGCTTTCGCTTGCTGTAAAACCCGACGATGAGGCATGACGCCTCAAGGTTTTCGACAAATTCGGATTTAACCTGATAGTCCATAGTAAACTGTCGCTCCGGATAGCTGGATTTTCGGATAGGTTGCGGGCGCGATGTGTTGCCGGCTTTTAACCCCGGAAATCAATAGCCCGGAAGCATAGCAAGCAAACTGGCCGTCCGTCCAAGGCGAAACCGCCTCTTGAGGACCCAGGCCGTTATCCCGACACCAAGATGCCGAGACCTTCAGCCAAAACGACGCATGAACGACCCGATCGTTAGGACCACCCGCCGCGCTAGTCGTTCACTCATCACGGTCATCGACCGTATGATCGCGCTGGAGCTTCTCAAGACACTGCTTTCGATCCTTTTAGTTCTGGTGACGATCATCGTCAGCCGGAAGTTTCTGGGGATTTTGACGAAAGCCATCGAGGGGGACGTCGCCTCCGAAACCGTCTTTTCGCTGCTAGGCCTCAAAACCCTCTCTGCCATAGCCATCCTGATCCCCCCGTCGGCCTTCATGGCCGTTCTGAGTGTCATGGGGAGAATGTACCGGGACCATGAAATGTCTGTCCTCGCCTCTGCGGGGGTCGGTTCCAAGCGCATTTTTCAGGCACTGTCCTGGGTCATCCTCCCTGTCTTCCTCATTTCGATCATCATGGCGCTTGAGGTCATGCCCTGGAGCGAGCGAAAAAGTCAGGAACTCATCAACCGCGACACTGAAACCCATGACATCCGCGGCATCAAGGCGGGGCGATTCAATGAGTTCAGCTCAGGCGACATCGTCCTCTACGCCGAGGAGATGGATGAAGAGCAGAACATGCGCAAAATTTTCGTCCAGAGCAGCAAGAACTCCTCCACCTCGGTTGTCATCGCAGACTCAGGAAGGCTTCAGAAGGTGCCCAACGGTGACAACTTTGTCATCTTGAATCACGGCAAGCGCTATCAGGGGGTGCCCGGAGACCCCACCTATACGATCAGCGAGTTTGACGAATACGGCGTCAGAATCAGTGGCCCCGAGGAGGTCGCTGATAGTCTCAAGCGGGAAGCGATGTCGAGCACCGCACTCCTTGTCAGTGGCACCCCAAAGGAATTGGCCGAGTTTCAGAAACGTATCGGCATTCCCCTCGGCGTCATAGCATTGGCCATTCTGGCCGTGCCCCTGTCCCGTGTTTCACCCAGGCAAGGTCCGTATGGCAGTGTTTTCTACGCCTTCATCATTTATATCGTCTACGAAAACGTCCAGAAGATTACCCAAGGCATGCTCATGAGCGGCAAATTGCCCTGGTGGTCGGCCTATGCCCTGATTTACGGGCTCCTTGGAGTCATGACGATGGCCCTGTTCCTTAAAAACCTTGGCCCGCGCTGGATCCGTCACCGCCTCAGCAGGAACCTCTAGAAAATGATCGGGAGTCTTGACCGCTACATTGCCGGCGAAGTCATCAAGGGTGCATTGATTGCGCTGCTTGTCCTTCTGACTTTGCTAACGTTCTTTAGCTTTGCCGACGAACTCAGTGACATGGGCAAAGGGGCCTACGGGATGAAGCAGATTTTTGCCTACCTTCTGCTCACCCTGCCTCGAAACTTCTACGAGCTTCAGGCACCTGCTGCGCTGGTGGGTAGCCTCGTGACCTTGGGCGCTCTCGCTAATAATCGAGAGCTCGTGGCCATGCAAGCGGCGGGCGTTTCGCGTATTCGAATCATTGGCGCCGTTCTACAGGGCGGGGTGGTCCTGCTTGTGTTGTCCATTCTGGTCGGGGAGCTCATCGCCCCCCCCTCTGAGCGTGCCGCACAAAACCTCAAATCCATCGCCCAAACGGATCAGGTGACCTCCCGCTCCAAATATGGATTCTGGGTGCGCGATCGTAATGTGTTTATCAATATCCGCTCGATCTATGAGCGGCAGACCCTGGGCAAGATCAACATCTACGACGTTGGAGAGTCCCGGGATCTCCTCAAGGCAACGCACGCGAAGGAGGCAGTCCACACCGGACTGCAATGGCGGCTCAAGAACATCAGCACCACCTATTTTCAAGACAACAAGACCGTAACCGAACATCAGGACGATACGGACTGGTCATCGGTTCTGGCACCCGACCTTCTCAATGCCTTTGTCATCCGCCCTGAGAACCTCTCCGTCGTTGAGCTACTCCACTACATGGAGTACCTGAAGGAGAACGGACAGGCCTCACAGATCGTAGAGCAGGCTTTCTGGGGGCGCATCATGAACCCCCTGGTCACCCTGATCATGCTCATGGTTGCTGTGCCCTTCGTCATGACCGTGCGACGCGAGGTCGGAACAGGGCAACGCATAGTCGCGGGTGTCGTCATTGGCCTCGGTTTCCATCTTTTTGACAAAATGTTTGGCCACTTGGGACTCGTTTATGAAATGAACCCTCTCTTTTCGGTGGCCTTTCCTGGATTTCTGGCATTGAGCATCGTGACCTGGATCCTCTGGCGCATGAAGATTCGCTAGGACGCTGACCAGGGCGCCAGCCCCCGTCGCGCGGGCCATGGAGTGCCAGTTTTGCTAGAATAACCGGCTCATTAAGGAATCCCCCGATGGCTCTGATCCATACACCCCTCTGTAACTTCGGCATTCCCGCACCAGACTTCTCGCTGCCCGGGGTCGACGGCCGAATTTGGTCACTTGAGGACTGTCGTGGGCCTAACGGGCTTCTGGTCATGTTCATCTGCAACCATTGCCCCTATGTCAAAGCCATTCAGGATCGCCTAGTACGCGACACTAAGGAACTCCTGACTCTGGGCATTGGCAGTGTCGCTATCATGTCCAACGATCCCCGCGAATATCCGGAAGACAGCTTTGAGAACATGAAGCGGATCTCCGATGAGTTCGGCTACCCGTTTCCCTATCTCCTCGATGAAACCCAGTCGATCGCAAAAGCCTATGGGGCGGTCTGCACGCCTGATTTCTTCGGCTACAACCGGGACCTTGGACTTCAATACCGCGGAAGAATTGATGAGAGTGGCCGCCACGCCGCAGGTCCAGAGGTCCGCCGCGACCTCTTCGAGGCCATGCGAATGATCGCTGAGACAGGCTGTGGCCCCTCGGAACAAACGGCCAGCATGGGCTGCTCCATCAAATGGCGCTCCCCCGAATAAATCCACCCTGACTTCATTCAGTTAAATCCAACCAGCAGGAATCTTCACATGAGTTTCAAGAGACTGACCGAACTTGATCTGACCGGAAAGCGTGTTCTGATCCGTGCGGATCTCAATGTGCCCGTCAAGGACGGAAAAGTAACCAGCGAGACGCGCATCCGCGCCAGTGTCCCGACAATCGAGCACTGCCTGAAGGCCGGTGCGAGCCGCATCATGGTCATGTCCCATCTGGGACGTCCGACCGAAGGCGAGTTTGCAGAGGAATCGTCCATGAAGCCGGTGGCGGATCGCCTGAGCGCCCTTTTGGGAAGGCCCGTCACGCTCGCCAAGGATTGGCTGGATGGTGTGGACAGCGCCAACGGTGAAGTCATCCTTTGCGAAAACGTCCGCTTCAACAAGGGCGAAAAGAAAGACAATGAAGATCTGGCCAAGCGCATGGCCGGACTCTGCGATGTCTACGTTATGGATGCCTTTGGAACAGCGCACCGGGCCGAAGCCTCGACTCACGGTGTGGGTGTTCACGCGCCGGTGGCCTGTGCAGGTCTTCTTCTGGCTGCAGAACTGGATGCTCTGGGCAAGGCACTGAAGAGCCCGGAACGTCCCCTGCTGGCGATCGTCGGTGGATCCAAGGTTTCTGGAAAGCTTGAAGTTCTGGAATCCCTGTCAAATTTGTGTGACCAGCTGATCGTCGGTGGCGGAATTGCCAACACCTTCATCGCTGCAGCGGGATACCCCGTCGGGAAATCACTGTATGAAGCCGACTTGATCCCGGAAGCCAAACGCCTGATGGAAAAAGCAAAGTCGCGCGGCGGTGAGATTCCCGTCCCGACCGATGTCGTGACCTCCAAGGAGTTTTCAGAATCAGCTGCCGCGACCATCAAGAAGGTACAGGATGTCAGCGACGACGACCTGATTCTCGATATCGGACCAGACACTGCGGCTCGTTATGCTGAAATCATCAAGTCAGCTGGCACCATCGTCTGGAATGGCCCCGTTGGTGTATTCGAAATCGAACAGTTCAGCCATGGCACGCAGGAAGTTGCTAAAGCCGTGGCGACCGGCAAGGGATTCTCCATCGCCGGTGGCGGCGATACCCTCGCAGCCATCGAGAAGTACGGCATCGAAAAGGATGTTTCTTACACCTCGACCGGTGGCGGCGCTTTCCTTGAGTTCCTGGAAGGCAAGAAACTGCCGGCCGTTGCCATGCTGGAAAGCCGCAACAAGTAAGTCCCTAAACCAGCGCGCAGGCCCCATTGAGTGAGGGCCTGCGTGCTTTTTGGTCTATACAAATCCTGACGTTTGGGGTAAAACCCAAGTTAAAGCAAGTTATTGATTGAGAGTATTCAAATTCATGGCAAGAGTGACCGTCGAAGATTGTCTCGATAATGTAGACAACCGTTTCCAGCTGGTTTTAGTCGCCGCAAAGCGTGCGCGCCAGCTCACCATCCACCCCGAAGATTCCAAGGTAGATTGGGAGAATGACAAACCGACCGTGGTCGCTTTACGCGAAATCGCTTCGGGCGACATTACCCGAGATTACCTCAGTGTTCCCGTAAAGCAGGACCGCTTTACTCTCGCCCGGCCACCCTTCCCTACCCCGGGTCCGGACCTCGACGACGAGGACTTCGACTAATTCTCTTTCTGGGTATCCGAGCTCAACCGCACCATGACACTCAACTAAAGACATGCTCGCGGCTCGTGAAGAAATCGAAGAACCCCAGGAAAAGCTGATCCGGCGACTGTGCACGGCGCTTTCCAGCTATCTGGAACCCGAGCAGGTCGCTGAGGTCGTCAGGGCTTACGAGCTTGCCAATCGAGCCCATGAGGGACAAACCCGGCTCACCGGGGAGCCCTATATCTGCCATCCCCTATCCGTTGCGCTGATCCTAGCCGACATGCGCATGGACATGCGCGGAATCATGGCGGCCATCATGCACGATGTGATCGAGGATACCCCGGTCACCAAGTCCGAACTCATCGAGCAATTCGGCGAGGAAGTGGCTGAACTGGTTGACGGCGTCACCAAGCTGGGCCGTATCGACAGCAAATCCCGCGCAGAAACCCATGCTCAGAACGTCAGGAAAATGTTCCTGGCCATGGTCAAGGATCTTCGAGTGATCATGGTCAAGCTGGCTGACCGTCTTCACAATATGCGCACGCTCGAAACCATGGCGAGTCACAAGCGCCGTCGAATTGCAGCGGAGACGCTGGACATCTACGCGCCCATCGCCAATCGACTCGGAATGCATCAGTTACGGCTTGAGCTCGAAGATCTCGGCTTTGCCGCCATGTACCCGCTCAGGGCAAAGGTCCTCGCTCAGTCTGTCAAGAAGGCTCGAGGCAACCGAAAAGAAGTCGTCTCCAGCATCGAGAATTCCATCAAGAAGCGCCTCGATGACGCGGGCTTGGCGAATATCGAAGTCATCGGCAGGGAAAAGCACCTTTTCAGTATTTACCAGAAAATGGTGCGAAAACGCAGACCTTTTGCGGAGGTCTTCGATGTCTATGCCTTCCGCATCAGCGTGGAAAACATCGACGACTGCTATCGAACCCTCGGGGTTGTTCATAATCTCTACAAACCGGTCCCGGGCCGTTTCAAGGACTACATCGCCGTTCCCAAAGCAAATGGCTATCAGTCACTTCATACCGTTCTGGCAGGCCCTTTTGGACAGCCGATCGAAATTCAGATCCGGACCCGCGCCATGCATCAGCTTGCAGAAGCGGGTATCGCCGCACACTGGCTTTACAAAAGCGATGAAAAGGACGCCGAGGCACAGAGTCAGGCCCGGGCGCACGAATGGCTCCAAGACCTCCTGGAAATTCAGCAAAGTGCCGGGGACTCCCTTGAATTCCTCGATAACCTCAAGGTCGACCTGTTCCAGCGTGAAGTGTATGTGTTCACCCCTCGGGGCCAGATCATCAAGCTCCCACGCCAAGCCACCATTGTTGACTTTGCCTACGCCGTCCATACCCATGTCGGGAACACTTGTGTTTCTGCCCGAGTAGACCGTCAGCTGGCTCCACTCCAGACCATCCTTCAAAACGGCCAGACGGTAGAGATCATCACCGCTCCGTGGGCAAGACCCAACCCTCTGTGGCTCAGCTTTGTTGTCACGGCAAAAGCGCGGGCCGCCATCAGGAACCACCTGCGCAACTTTAAAATGCAGGAAGGCATTGCACTCGGACAGCGGCTGTTAGAAAAAGAGCTCGAAACCCTGGGTTATCAGTACGAGAGCATTCCCGAGGATCAAATCGGAAAACTGCTTCAACGACTCGATATCCCCAATCGGGATGCGCTTCTCGAGGACTTGGGCCTCGGCAATCGTCTCCCTATGTTGGTGGCAAGACAGCTGGTCGATCTGGGTCCCAAACAAATTGGAAGCCCTCCGTCCGAAAAGCACCCCTCCCTGACACCCCTCATTATTCGTGGGACCGAGGGTATGGTGGTAAAGCTCGCCAAATGCTGCCGACCGATCCCCGGCGATCCCATCATCGGATTTTTCAATCCAGGCAAGGGCATCGTCGTCCATCTCACTGAATGCAATAACATCGAGGAATTGCGCAAGCGCCACGGAAACTGGGTTGATGTCCAGTGGGACAAGCAAGCCCGCGGCGAATTCCCCGCCTTGATCCGCATCGAGCTCATGAATCAGGTGGGAACCCTGGCCAAGGTGGCTGCGACGATTTCAAGGATGCGTGCGAACATCGAGAATGTGCAAATCGTCAATCAGGACAGCCAGTTGTCGATTGACTACATTACACTGATGGTTAGAGACCGAAACCATCTCGCGCAGGTCGTCAAGGAACTTCGCAAACTCTCGATTGTTCTCAAGATTTCCCGCGTTAAATCCGAACTCCGCAAAAAGAGCACCCATGAGTAAGAAGGCCATTCACACCGAACTCGCCCCGGAAGCCATCGGCACCTATTCGCAAGCGATCCAGACCGGCAATACGGTGTACCTTTCAGGCCAGATCCCCTTGGATCCCAAGACCATGGTGTTGGTTGAAGGTCCGATTGATGACCAGATTCATCGGGTCTTTGAAAACCTCAGCGCGGTTGCAATGGCAGCTGGTGGCTCCTTGGATGATGTGGTTAAGCTCAACGTCTTCCTGACCGATCTTGGCCATTTTGCAAAGGTCAACGAAATCATGAGTTCCTACTTCAGCCAACCCTATCCGGCGCGGGCTGCCATTGGCGTTGCTGCCCTCCCACGAGGCGCAGAAGTCGAAATGGATGCTGTTCTGGTCCTCGCCGGCTGATCTTCCTCCCTCGCCCTGACTATTTCGACGCCTCTTCATGGTCGATCGATCGCCTCGCTTCGCGGGGTGGGGGCCAAAACCGCTCAAAAACTGGAGCGGATCGATCTTCTCTCTGTTCAGGACCTTCTTTTTCACCTGCCACTTCGTTATGAAGATCGAACAAGGCTGACGCCGATTGCTCAGGCACGACCTGGTGAAACCGTCCTCGTCGAAGGCGATATTCTTAGCGTTGAGATTCGTCAGGGTGCTCGCCGCACTTATCTGGTTCGCATCCAGGATGCCAGTGGACTTCTGACCCTGCGGTTTTTCCATTTCACGCGACATCAGGAACTGCAGTTCACTCAAGGCCGGAGATTGCGTTGCTTTGGTGAAGTCCGCTTCGGTTTTCAGGGACTTGAGGTCAGTCACCCTGACTATGAGTTCCCTCATGAGGAGGGCCTCTCATCCCCTGAGGCCTGCCTGACGCCGGTATACCCAGTGACCGAAGGCGTCCACCAGAAAACCTTACGTCAACTTGTCAGTCAGGCTCTCGAGCAGATTGACGGGCTTCATGATCTTCTAGAGCTCCACCCGCCTCCACTCCCTTTCGGGCCATCGCTGAAAGACGCCT
>JBDKLO010000089.1:0-7966 GCA_039795615.1 Pseudomonadota bacterium | reverse complement strand
ATGGAGCCTGAAGTCTGATGGACGAGAATAAGCAAAAGGCGCTCAGCGCCGCCCTTTCCCAGATTGAAAAGCAGTTCGGCAAAGGTTCGGTCATGCGGATGGGCGATGCCCCCGCAACCCGAGACCTGGATGTCATCCCGACCGGATCCCTGGCGCTTGATGTCGCCCTGGGGTGTGGCGGGCTTCCCCGTGGCCGAATTGTTGAGATCTATGGTCCGGAGTCTTCGGGCAAAACGACACTCACCCTGGAAGTCATCGCGCAGGCACAGAAGCTGGGTGGGGTTGCCGCATTTATTGATGCCGAGCATGCCTTGGATCCGGGCTATGCCGAGAAAATTGGTGTCAATCTCGATGAGCTTTTGGTCTCGCAGCCGGACACCGGTGAGCAGGCGCTTGAGATTGCCGACATGCTGGTCCGCTCGGGCGGTGTGGATGTCGTGGTGGTTGACTCCGTTGCAGCCTTGACTCCCAAAGCTGAAATTGAAGGTGAGATGGGGGATTCCCATGTCGGTCTTCAAGCCCGGCTGATGTCGCAGGCACTTCGGAAGCTGACAGCCAATATCAAACGATCCAACACCCTGGTGATTTTCATCAATCAGATCCGTATGAAGATCGGTGTGATGTTCGGAAGCCCTGAAACGACCACCGGCGGCAACGCGTTGAAGTTCTATGCGTCGGTTCGTCTCGATATTCGCCGCGTGGGCGCGATCAAGTCCGGTGACGAGGTGATTGGTAACGAGACCCGCGTCAAGGTGGTCAAGAATAAGGTGGCGCCGCCGTTTCGAAATGCGGAGTTCGAGATCATCTATGGTGAAGGGGTTTCGCGCGAAGGCGAGCTCGTCGATCTCGGTGTAACCCATGAGCTTCTGCAGAAGGCGGGGTCGTGGTACAGCTATGAGGGGGATCGTGTCGGGCAGGGGAAGGACAACGTGAAAACCTTTCTCAAGGATCATCCTGAAATCGCGGATGCGCTGGAATCGCGAATCCGTGAAAAAACCTTGGGTACCTCTTCTGCTCGGTCGGGGGGGCACAAGGCCGTTGACGAAATTGAGGATGACATCTGACCGAGGAGCAGGAAGCGCGACAGGCGGTTGAGGCGGCCTGTCTTCGATATCTCGCCCGGCGAGAGCACAGTCGGGCCGAGCTCCGGCAAAAGCTGCTCAGAGCGGGTTTTCCCGACGAATTGGTCAGTGACGTCATCGTTGAATTTGAGCGTAAGGGCTATCAAAGCGATCGCCGTTACGCGGAGGTGCTCTCCGGACACCGGGCGCGGCAGGGCTATGGCCCGTTGCGTGTCCAGGCGGAGTTGCGCCAAAAAGGAGTTGCTCAGAGGGATGTCAGCCCTCTGGCCCGAGAGGAATACGCGGAGGCATTGGCAAGCGCCTATACCCGAAGGTATGGCCACATCTTGCCGGATTCGGTTTCTGAACGGGCGGCTCGGGAGCGCTTTCTTCTCAGAAGAGGCTTCTCTGGAGAGGCGATTCGACATTTTTTTCGCCGGCTGAGAGACGCTCAGACCGGCGATTCAGAATAACAACGACGACGAACATGGCGGCAGCATGACCAGTGCGGAATTAAGGCAACTCTTTCTGGATTTCTTTGCATCCAGAGGCCATCGAACAGTAGCGTCCAGCCAACTGATTCCGGCCAATGATCCGACGCTTCTTTTCACTAACGCCGGTATGGTGCAGTTCAAGGATGTCTTCCTTGGGCGTGAGGACAGGCCCTATGTCCGGGCCGCTTCATCGCAGCGCTGTGTTCGTGCAGGCGGAAAGCACAATGACCTTGAAAACGTCGGTTACACCGCGCGCCATCACACATTCTTTGAAATGCTCGGAAATTTCAGTTTCGGGGATTACTTCAAGCAAGAGGCCATTGAGTTTGCGTGGGAGTTCCTGACGGTTGTCTTGAAGATTCCAGCATCGAAATTATGGGTGACGGTTTACGACCAGGACAGTGAGGCAGAGCGGATCTGGCTTGAAGTGATTGGCGTCGATCCCCAGCGTCTGACCCGCATTGGGACCAAAGATAATTTCTGGAGCATGGGGGACACCGGTCCGTGTGGTCCTTGTACCGAGATCTTCTATGACCACGGCGACCATCTGCCGGGTGGACCTCCGGGCACCCCCGATGAGGATGCGGGACGCTATGTGGAAGTCTGGAATCTCGTCTTCATGCAGTATGACCGCGCGCAAGATGGCACGATGACGCCCTTGCCCAAACCGTCGGTGGACACCGGCATGGGGCTCGAGCGCATTGCGGCCGTGGTTCAGGGGGTTCACAGCAACTATGACACCGATCTCTTCAAGAGTCTGGTTCAGGCGGCTGCCGATCTTGCAGGCCTCAAGGAAACCGATAACAGCTCCCTTCGGGTACTCGCCGATCACATCCGCTCCTGTTCGTTCCTGGTCGCGGACGGAGTATTGCCCTCCAATGAAGGTCGGGGCTACGTCCTGCGCCGGATTATCCGCAGAGCCATTCGTCATGGCTATAAGCTCGGCATCCGAGACATTTTCTTCTACAAGTTGGTGGGCCCCCTGTGCGATGTCATGGGTGAAGCCTACCCAGAATTGCCGGCGGCGCGCTCCAGAGTCGAGCAGGTCCTTCGTAAGGAAGAAGAGCGATTCGCGGAGACCCTCGAACAGGGAATGAAAATCCTTGAATCCCATTTGAGCCGCGCAAGCGGGGGCACCATCCCGGGCGAAACCGTTTTCCAGCTCTATGACACCTATGGATTTCCCGTCGACCTGACAGCGGATATCGCGCGTGAGCATGGTGTGGCACCGGATCTTGAAGGCTTTGAAAAGGCGATGGCGGCCCAGCGTCAGCGGGCGAGATCAGCCAGTCATTTTGCAGCGGATTACACGCATGAAGTTCATCTGGATGCGCATTGCGCTTTCACTGGCTATGAGCAATTGGAGCAACAAGCTTCCGTCGTGGGGCTCTTCCGTGAGGGTGCCGAAGTCGAAGCGGCCTCGGTTGGCGAATCAGCGACGGTCGTTCTGGATGCCACTTCGTTTTACGCGGAGTCCGGTGGACAGGCGGGTGATCGCGGTGAAATCCATTTTGAGGGTGGCCGGTTTGAAGTGGTCGATACCCAGAAGCAGGGCTCCGATCTGATCTTGCATCAGGGGCGCGTTCTTGAGGGAACCCTCAAGAAAGGTTCAAAGGTTCATGCCAGAGTCGATGCCGAAAATCGCGGGGCGACCGCACTGAATCATTCGGCCACCCATCTTTTGCATGCGGCGCTGCGTCACCATTTGGGTGACCATGTGACTCAGAAAGGGTCACAGGTGAACGCACAGCGACTGCGCTTCGATTTCTCCCACTTTGAGCCGATGACGCGAGAGGAGATTGAGGCCGTTGAGCGCACCGTTAACCAGCAGATTCGGAAAAACAATGCGGTTGAAGCCAAGGTCATGGCCAAAGATGACGCCATGAAGCTGGGCGCGATGGCGCTGTTTGGTGAGAAATATGGCGATGAGGTGCGCGTGCTCACGATCGGTGACTTCTCGACAGAGTTATGCGGGGGGACCCACACCGCTCGGGCGGGGGATATTGGCATCCTCAAGATTGTGTCGGAAGGGGGCGTGGCATCGGGCGTCCGCCGGATCGAAGCGGTGACGGGGGCGGCCGCCTTGGATTGGATCAGTCAAGGGGACCGGTTGGTCGCTCAGGTGTCCGACCGGGTTAAATCCAATCGAGACGGCGTGCTTGAGAAGCTGGATCAGGTCATTGAGCGCAGCCGTGTACTCGAAAAGGAGCTGGAAAAGCTCAAGTCCAAGATGGCGAGCGCCTCGGGTGACGATCTCGCCGCCAGTGCGGTCGATCTCGGCGGCATCAAGGTGTTGGCTGCGCGTGTTGATGATGCCGATGCCAAAGTCCTGAGGGATATGGTCGATCAACTTCGAAATAAGCTCGGTAGTTCCGCGGTCGTCCTCGGGGGCGTCGCTGAAGGCAAGGTGGTTCTGATCGCGGGGGTATCGAAGGACAAGATCGATCAGGTCAAGGCCGGAGACTTGGTGAATTCAGTCGCCCTTCAGGTCGGTGGCAAGGGGGGTGGACGCCCTGATCTTGCGCAGGCGGGCGGGACGGATCCCTCGGGTCTTGATGCCGCGCTGAAGTCGGTTCCCGATTGGGTCAAGGCAAAAATCGCCTGAATTTCACTGGATAGGCAGTCCGAAATGGCATTATTTGTTCATAAATACGGTGGCACTTCCGTCGGCAGTGTTGAACGTATCCAGCATGTGGCCGCCAATGTCATGGCGGCGCGTGCGCGTGGTGAGAAGATTGTTGTTGTGGTCTCCGCCATGAGCGGTGAAACTAATAAGTTGGTGGGTTACGCCAAGGAGGCCCAGTCGACGCCTGATCCGAGAGAGATGGATGTCATTCTCTCGACCGGTGAACAGGTCACCATCGGTCTGTTGGCGATGGCGCTGCGGGAAAAAGGCTGTCCCGCGATCTCCTTTACCGGCGCCCAGGTCCCCATTCTGACCGATGCGGCGCATACCAAGGCGCGGATTCTCGAAATTCCCACCGCTCGGATTCTGGCGGCGCTGGATCAGGGCCAGGTCGTTGTTGTTGCCGGGTTTCAAGGGGTGACCCGCGAAGGGGATATCACCACGCTGGGTCGAGGAGGCTCCGACACGACGGCGGTGGCTCTGGCTGCAGCGCTCAAGGCCGATGAGTGCCTGATTTTTACCGATGTCGATGGGGTCTACACGACGGATCCTCGGGTCGAGCCGCGTGCTCGGCGCCTTGATCGCATCACCTTTGAAGAAATGCTGGAGATGGCGAGCTTAGGTTCCAAGGTGCTCCAGATTCGCTCGGTTGAATTTGCCGGCAAGTACAACGTTCCCCTTCGGGTTCTCTCCAGCTTCAAGGAAGGTGAGGGCACCCTGATCAGTTATGAGGATGACAGCATGGAAAAGCCCCTGATTTCCGGAATAGCCTTTAATCGGGACGAAGCCAAGCTCACTGTCCTGGGTGCGCCCGACCGTCCGGGAATTGCATCAAAGATTCTGGGTCCTGTGGCGGCAGCCAATATTGAAGTGGACATGATTGTCCAGAATGTGGCGGAAGATGGCACCACCAACTTTACCTTTACGGTCAATCGATCCGAATACCCCAAAGCCTTGGGGATTCTTGACGACACGGCGAAGGCCATGGGGGCTCGTGAGGTCCGCGGAGATGACGCGATCGTCAAGGTCTCCATCGTCGGGGTCGGGATGCGATCCCATGCCGGCATCGCCGCCAAGATGTTTGATACGCTGGCCGGTGAGGGCATCAATATTCAGATGATCTCGACCTCGGAAATCAAGATTTCGGTGGTCATCAATGAGAAGTATCTGGAGTTGGCGGTCAGGGCCTTGCACGCGGCATTTGAATTGGATCAGGCGAACTGAGCGAGCCAAAAAAACATTTTCGGCTCGCACAAAAGTGTTACAATCCTGCCCGCATTGATGCTTGGCGGGACGTCGGTCAGCCACGAATCACAGGGTCTCCCTGTGGGGTGTGACGACCGTATAAACCCGAGCATGAATCATTGAGGGAGTGAGGCTAATGGGTCTCGCGTCCCTGAGGCCAGTCCCTCGGGTCTGGGCCTGATTTCGCTTCTAGGGCCTGGATGGCCCGATGGTTGGCGGACAACCAGACGCGCGTGGAGAAGCAACCTCGTCAGTCGAAGCGGTCAACGTTTGGCAGGCAGTTTGCGTCAGTGCGCAAAACATTCGCCTGACGTCCTCGCCTCTGAAGGTTCGGGCGGTGGATCCCATCCGGATCCCGGTGCGTAGACCAACGGTGTCGCTCACGTAAATAGGCGACCGAACGCGGTGAACTGGGGTGCTGCTCCAGGCGCGGCGTGAGATCCAATAAGGATGGTTGTATGCTGATATTGACTCGTAGAGTCGGTGAGACTCTGATCATAGGCGATGAGGTAACGGTGACCGTTCTGGGAGTCAAAGGCAACCAGGTACGGATCGGAGTGAATGCGCCGAAGGATGTGACGGTCCATCGGGAAGAAATTTACGAGCGTATCAAGAAGGAAGGGGGCCCCGATGACGGGGTCGAAGAGCCTGAAGACGATGTCTGATGAATTGACATCCGAAGGCAACGAGTTCAAGGAGAGATGGCCGAGAGGCTGAAGGCGCTCCCCTGCTAAGGGAGTATAGGGCTAATAACTCTATCGAGGGTTCGAATCCCTCTCTCTCCGCCATAATCGCTGAGCGGCCACGAAACCGCTCGCATCAAGCCCCGGCAGGGGCTTTTTTTCGCGTCATCGTTCCTGACGCTTTCAATTGCCTTTTTCATCATTTACAATGGTCGGATTTTTCCGGCAAAGCCCTATTCTCTGAGGAGTGCTGATGGTCACTATTCGTCTGTCCCGCGGCGGCGCAAAAAAGCGTCCTTTCTACCACGTTGTGGTTACCGATAGCCGTAACAAGCGCGACGGCCGCTACATTGAGCGCCTGGGTTTCTTCAACCCGATCGCTTCCGGAAAGGCTGAACGCCTCTCGCTGAACGAAGAGCGCATCCAGTACTGGCTGGGTCACGGTGCGCAGACGACCGAACGTGTTGTCAGCCTGCTCAAGGAATTCCGCAAGAGCGCTAGCGCGGCCTAAGTCCACGGATCTGGACGCACTCCATGTCCGGAAATGTGCTGGTCGGCGAGATTGTCGCCCCGTTTGGGGTGAAGGGCTGGGTCAAGGTCCGTTCGTTCACTGACCCCCCAGCAAACATATTGAAGTATGTGCCCTGGACCCTGGCTTTAGGGGAGAGGGAGCAGCCGGTAGTCGTCCTTGAGGGGCGTCTGCAGGGGACTGTGGTGGCCGCCCGACTCGAAGGTGTCGAGGACAGGGATCAGGCCATTGCGCTTCGTGGGATGAAAGTGACCGTCCCTCGTGAGGTGTTCCCGCGGGCTCCAAAGGGCCACTACTACTGGGCCGATTTGATCGGCCTGAAGGTTTATACGGTGGATGCCGTAGATCTCGGTGTCGTGACGGGCCTTCTTGAAACGGGCGCGAACGATGTCCTTGAGGTCAAAGGCGACCGAGAGCGGCTCATACCCTTTGTGGTCGGCCCGTATGTGAAGGAGGTTGATCTCGATGCAGGCCGCATAACGGTCGATTGGGATCCTGAATTCTAAGAACGACGATGCGATTTGATATCGTCAGCCTGTTTCCGGATATGGTCCGGGAGTCTGCCTCGCACGGAGTGACGGGGCGGGCCCTCGAAAGAGAGCTGGTTGAGATGGTGGTTTGGGATCCCAGGGATTTCACTCACGATCGCTACCGAACCGTGGATGACCGGCCTTATGGCGGTGGCCCCGGAATGGTCATGAAATTCGAGCCGCTGAGGGATGCAATCCGAGCGGCAAAAGCGGCTCAGGGGTCTGGGGCGCGAACGATCTATTTGAGCCCGCAAGGACGGGTTCTCGATCAAAAGGCCGTCGTCGACTTTAGTCGCTGCGATGGTCTGATCCTCGTGGCAGGGCGCTATGAGGGGATCGACGAACGCCTGATCGAGGCCGAGGTCGATGAGGAATGGTCGATCGGGGACTATGTTTTAAGTGGCGGCGAATTGCCGGCCTTGGTCCTCTTTGATGCCGTGGTGAGGCTTCTCCCGGGGGTTCTTGGGCACGCCGAGTCCGCACAGCAGGACTCTCATATGGAGGGTCTTCTCGACTGTCCGCACTACACGCGGCCAGACGTGATTGATGGCAGAGAGGTCCCGGAGGTCTTGCAGTCCGGTAACCATGAGGCGATCCGCCGTTGGCGGCTTCGTCAGTCGATCGAGAGAACTCGGCTTCGTCGGCCGGATCTTTTGGAAAAGATTTTGCTCGACCAGGAGCAGCAGGCGCTACTGGACGAACTGGAACAGGAACGATCAAACGATCGGATTTGAAAAGAAGAGAACAGCGATGGCAAACATTATTCAGCAGCTTGAAACCGAATGGATGGCGGGTAAG
>JBDKLO010000088.1:0-6254 GCA_039795615.1 Pseudomonadota bacterium | reverse complement strand
TTGACGAGGGGGAGTGGCAAGCGGTCATGGATTGCCTCAATGGCTGGGCAGTTCCCAATCTTTCAACCGCCGAGGAGTTTGAGTCGGGAATGAAAGAGTGCGGTTTCACCGACATCGGGATAACTGAAGCGACCCAGGAAACCATGCCTTCCGCCCGAAGGATGTACCTGACGGCGCTTTGGACCTACCCGATGCAGTTCATCATGCAGACTCTGGGTCTCAGGAAAAAAGCGCAGACGGCCAACTTCAAGGTGGCCCTGGCGCAGTGGAAAGTCTTTGACGGAGGCCTGGTTCGTTATTGCCTTTTCAGGGGCACAAAGCCCCTGTAAGGGAGAGGCCAGCTGCTCTGATCTTCAGAGCAGCTTGGTGTAGCGCAGGCGATTGGCGTTGGTGACCACGGTGACTGATGACATCGCCATGGCCGCACCTGCGATCATTGGGTTTAGAAGGATTCCGAACAGCGGATAAAGGAGTCCTGCCGCCACCGGAATGGCGAGGACGTTGTAGATGAAGGCGCCGATCAGATTCTGCTCGATGTTTCGAACGGTCGCTCGAGAAAGGGCAATCGATTCTGCGACCTTTGATAGGGAGCCGCCCATCAGGACAATATCGGCGCTCTCGATCGCGATGTCGGTTCCGGTGCCAATGGCAAAGCCCACGTTGGCCTGTGCCAAAGCAGGCGCATCATTGATGCCATCGCCCACCATGCCGACGGCCTCGCCAATCACCTGCAGCGACTTCACCACCGTGGCCTTGTCACTCGGAAGGACCTGAGCCCGAATCTCCTCGATGCCGACTTCCTCGGCAATGGCTCGTGCCGTAACCTCATTGTCTCCGGTCAGCATGACCAGACGGATTCCAAGGCCTTTAAGCTTTTGCAGGGCTTCACGGGAGTCGGGTTTCACAGGATCCGCAATGGCCAGAATGCCGACGGCTTTGCCTCCGGCAGCCAGAACCACCGGTGTTTGTCCTTTCCGTCCCAGATTCTCCAAACGCTCGGAAAGCCCTGAGGTATCGACCTGCTCTCGTTCCATCAGCGGAAGATTTCCCAGAAGGACTTGCTCTTCGCCAATCGTCCCCCGAATCCCGAGGCCGGAGAGGGCCATGAAGCTCGAGAGGGAAAGGTCTTCAAGACTGCGCTCTTTGGCCGCCTCCCGAATGGCAGCAGCCAGTGGGTGTTCGGAACCCGACTCCAGAGTGGATGCCCACTGAAGTACTTTTGCTTCATCCCAGTCGGAGAGGCATTCGATGACCGCAAGTTTGGGTTTGCCCTGAGTGATAGTGCCGGTTTTGTCGAGGATGATCGTGTTGAGTTTACCGGCCGATTGAAGCGCATCTCCCTTTCGAATCAGGATCCCTTCCTGGGCCGCTCGACCTACGGCGACCATGACCGAAATTGGGGTTGCAAGGCCCAGGGCGCAGGGGCAGGCGATAACCAGGACAGTCATGGCCGTCACAAAGGCATAGCCGATGGAGGGGTCAGGCCCAAAGATCCACCAGATCAGAAGCGTGACCAGAGAGATCGAGATCACGACTGGCACAAAGACAGCGGCAATCTTGTCGACCAGACGCGCAATTTCGGGCTTGGTGGACTGGGCATCCTTGACGCTCTGAATGATCTGCGCGAGCGCGGTATCCCTTCCGATTCGAACGGCACGGAAGAGGAATGTTCCGCTCTGGTTCACCGTTCCACAGGTCACGGTATCGCCCGAGCGCTTGGTCACAGGAAGCGCTTCACCTGTCAGCATGGATTCATCGATACTTGATTCACCCTCGATCACCTCGCCATCCACCGGGATTTTTTCGCCTGGACGGACCCGAAGTGTTTCATCCAACCCGACTTCACTGATGGGAATATCGATCTCGACGCCTTCTCGGATCACACGGGCCGTTCTGGGCTGAAGGCCGATGAGTTGGCGGATGGCCGCAGAGCTTTTACCGCGGGCTCGGGTTTCAAGAGCTCCCCCGAGGTTAATAAACGCGAGGACTGTGACTGCGGCTTCAAAATAGGCATGTCGACTCATGGGGGGAAGACCATGGGCGAAGAATATGGCCACGGTCGAATAGACCCACGCCGCTCCTGTTCCCAGGGCGACCAGGGTATCCATGTTGGCCTGGCGGTGCTCCCAGCTCTTGATGGCGCCTCGGTAAAAGTGGCCGCCGGAGTACTGCATGATTCTCAGGGTCAGATAGGACACGACCACCCAGAATGCCGCGGGAAACCCGCGCGAGGCCACAATCGACAGGATTGCGTAGACGCCAGCAAAACTGAGCGCCAGAGCGATCGCAAGATCGCGATCCAGGGTGCGGGTTTTGACAATATTCTTGAGGGCACGGAAGAACCGGCCGTCACCATAGCGCATGCCCTGAAATGCAAAGTAGGCTCCCACCAACCAAAGTGCCCCATCCCGGGTGCCTCCGAGGTGAGGCAGGTACCCCAGATGGTCCAAAATCATCAATGGGGCCCCCAGCGAGGCGGCAACCGCTGCTTTTTTTAGAAGATCACGAGCGTGCGCGTCCTCAAGGGCTTCTTGCTCACTTGGATCTTCGAGTTCCTCCATGATGGCTGCCGGGTAGCCGGCTTCATCGAGCATCTTTTTGAGGACTTCAGGGTCGACATTGCCCTCGACCCTCGCCGAATGATCGGCAAAATTCACCGTGGCCTGTTCGACCCCGGGTACGGCACGAAGGGCTGTCTCGACGGATTCGACGCAGCCGGCGCACCGCATGCCGGAGATCGAAAGACGGAGTGCGGGAGATGTGTCTTCAGCTATCGCGTTCATGGGCGGGACCTGGATCAGAGGGGTTCGCGGATGGGTATTCGCGAACTATAACAAAACTCTCAACCCCCATCAGAGGGGACGTGAAGGGGGGGCTTAGGCGATGCCTGGCAGGAAGGGAACGAAGCTGACCGGTTCGATTTCTTCGACCTCAAAGCCGACTTCCGATCGAATGACCCGGTTCAGGATCTGGGTGCGGCCCTGCCCGACGGGAATGATCATGATGCTGCGCCGACCCATTTGCGCCAAGAGGGCCTCAGGGATTTCACTTGGGGCAGCGGCTGCCAGAATGGCATCGTAAGGGGCATATTCCTCCCAGCCCCAGCCGCCGTCACTGTGTTTGAGGCGAACGTTACGGAGATTGAGTTCCTGCAGACAGCGGCGAGCTCTTTGCTGAAGCGGATAGATCCGTTCCACGGAGTAAACGGTCTTGGCCAGCTGCGCAAGAATAGCGGTCTGATAACCGGAGCCGGTTCCTACTTCCAGCACTTTCCCGGGCGTTCCCCGTTCGAGAAGAAGTTCGGTCATCCGGGCAACGATGTAGGGTTGGGATATGGTTTGGTTGAACCCGATGGGCAGGGCCGTATCCTCATAGGCACGGCTCGCCAGAGCCTCTTCAACAAAAAGATGGCGCGGCGTATCCAGCATGACCTTCAAAACATCGGGATTCTGAATGCCTTGTTCACGAAGGCGGGCGACCATGCGTTCGCGCGTCCGGCGCGACGTCATGCCGATTCCTTCGTACCGCTGTTTCATGAGCGCAGGTCGCCCTCAAGCCATCCTGCCAGTTGATCAAGGCGATCGTAGCGGGTGAGGTCAATCTGAAGCGGCGTCACCGAC
Organism: Pseudomonadota bacterium; assembly: GCA_039795615.1. GTDB lineage: Bacteria > Pseudomonadota > Gammaproteobacteria > Methylococcales > Methylococcaceae > UBA6136. The sequence continues at coordinate 2,634 of JBDKLO010000088.1, read as the reverse complement.
ACATAGCCTTCCCGGATGGCGTGGAAATCAGTGCCAGGACCTGCATCTTGTTCGGATCCTGCGGCGCCGACCCAAAAAAGTTCGCGGCCTCTTGGGTCTTCGCCGCGGATGACGGGTTCTGCCCGGTGACGCTGCCCGAGTCGGCAGGACTTGAAGCCTTTGATCTCTTCCCAGGGAAGATCCGGGATGTTCACGTTCAAGATGGTGTCGGCCGGGAGGGGGTAGCGGCGGATGCGATCCAAGAGCGCTACAGCCACGCGTCCGGCACTCTCGAAATGTGTCGGGTTGTGGTTATGTGAGGCGAGGGACAGGGCGACCGCGGGAAGACCTAAAAAGCGTCCCTCGGTGGCCGCGGCGACGGTGCCTGAATAAATCACGTCATCCCCGAGATTGGCGCCGTGATTGATGCCAGCAAATACCATGTCCGGCTCACGATCCAGAAGGCCTGTGATGGCGAGGTGGACGCAGTCTGTCGGGGTGCCATTGACCTTGATAAAGCCGTTCTCCGCTCGGCTGACCCTCAGGGGAACTTCAAGTGTCAGGGAGTTGCTGGCGCCACTGCGGTTGGACTCGGGAGCTACCACTGTCGTTTCGACGTGCTCCCTCAGAAAACGGTCCAGAACCTTGAGACCTTCGGCAGAGTAACCGTCGTCATTGCTGAGCAGGATGTGCATGTATTCCCTCGAATAAGGCTAAATTCTACACCAGAAGAGGGCAGAAACTGGCTTCTTGGCGCGCTTGGAGCTGAAGGGATGCCCCCTTTATGATGAAAGGTATTAGGGGCAATTTATGGCCTCATGGCCTATCACTTGGGAGAACGAAAATTCATGTCCGGACACGTGTTGGCGGTTTTGGCATCGATCGATGCCGCAAATAACGAGGATCCTCATCGGGTCGAAGTGGCAGGCCAATCCGTTGCGGGTGAGCTCCTTTACGGGCAGAGAATGACAGGCTGGCTTTCCCGGTTGGAGCCAGAGGCCTCAGATGCCCTTCAGATTGCGGCACGAGGCCAACATGTTCGCCGCTGGAAGATTCCAAGATCAGATTATCCCCTGGACCGGGCAGGGTATCTCAAATGGCGAACCACGCTCTACCGGTTCCATGCCGATCAAGTGGAACCCATGATGAGGGCCGAGGGCTATTCGGATTCGGACATCCAGCGCGTGAGGGGGCTGATCGAAAAGCGGGGGATCAAGACCAATCCGGAGACTCAGATCCTCGAGGATGTGATTTGCCTTGTTTTTCTCGAGTTCTATTTCGATGATTTTCGAGGGCGACACGAAAGATCCAAGGTGGTTGATATTGTCCGCAAGACCTGGGGCAAGATGTCGGAGCGAGGCCAGGGATTTGCCCTCGGCTTGCCGCTGGATTCTGATGCCCTTGCTATCGTCCAGGAGGCCTTGGAGATCTGAAGATCGACTAGGGTGCTTCGAAAGTGCTCCGAATCAGAAGCTCAAACCAGTCCATCGCCTGAGCGAATTCGAGATGCTGATCGCTTTCCGGTGAGGATTCCATGACCGAGAGAGCCTCTGGTAGGGCCCCTTTTTTCACGCCATAGACCCCGGTCACTGATATGGCCCGGTCCGGCGACACCAGGCTGTAGCAGTGATTGATCAGCCGGGGCTCAGGCGGGGGCGTTTCCAGAATGGAGAGGGCAATGACCAGAGCGCATGCGCGCGCCTCGGTTTGTGCTGCAAATGCTGATTTTGGAACAGCCCCATAACTGGTGGCATCGCCGATGACATGAACGTGTGGAATCTTGATCGACTTAAATGTAACCGGGTCGACAGGGCACCAGCCGGATTCGTCCGTCAGTCCGAGCGTTTCGGCCAGCTTTCCTGCCTTTTGGGGGGGGATGATATTGAGAACATCCGCGCGGTAATGGTTGAACGCGGTGGCGACGGTGCGGCTTTCGACGTCGACATAATCAATCTCACCTTCAGTTTCAAAAGAAATCCACTCAATCATTCCGGGATAGAGCGAAGCCCAGGCAGCCTTGAAGCCTTTTTCTTTTGAGAACTTTGTCTTTGCATCCAGGATGAGAATCTTGGCCCGAGGGTTGACGCGTTGGAGTCGGGCGGCGATCAATGAGGCCCGTTCGTAGGGTCCCGGGGGGCATCGGTAGGGATTTACCGGTACCGTCATCAGAAAAAGGCCACCTTCTGGAAGCGCTGCGAGCTGATCTTGGAGTAATTGCGTCTGCGAACCGGCCTGCCAGGCATGGGGAACCTTGAGGCTTTCGGATTTTCCGTAGCCCTCAATCTTGTCCCAGAAAAAATCGATGCCGGGGGCCACGATCAGTCGGTCAAAGCCGACGCGAGAGCCGTCTTCTAGATGAAGAATGCGCTGATCGGCATCCATCCCTGTGATCCTTCCCTGAAGGAATCGAATCCCCTGTCTTGCCAGTCCTAACGCGGGTTGATGGGTCAAAGACTCCATCGGCTTGAAACCAGCGATGACCTGATTCGATCCGGGACACCGAACATAATGGGGATTCTGCTCAATGACGATGATCTCGACCGCGGGAGCCAGTTGCTTTAAGGCGTGAGCAAAATTAAGGCCGGCAAAACCACCCCCCGCAACAACGATGCGAGGGATACCGCGCGATGCGTAAAGGGGGCCTGACCTTAAAAC
>JBDKLO010000087.1:0-3970 GCA_039795615.1 Pseudomonadota bacterium | reverse complement strand
CACTGTCGGACGGGGAAGACCTTTTGTAGAAGTTTTAGGCTTTCCCTGACTGCACTGGCGCTCGGATAGGGACCAAAATATCGGCCTTGCCGCTGTTTGGCCCCCCGATGGAAGCTCAGTCGGGGGAAGGTCTGATGCGTCGAAACGTATATTGCCGGATAACTTTTGTCATCCCTGAGGGTAATGTTGTATCGCGGACGGTGGCGTTTGATGAGTTGGCTTTCGAGGAGAAGGGCTTCGGCCTCACTGTGCGTTATCCGGACATCGATCGAGTGGATTCGGGCCACCATCGCCTGTTGCTTGGGTGAGGACTCCCTGCTCTGGAAATAACTCGAGACCCTTTTCTTCAGGTTTTTTGCCTTACCGACATAAATCACCTCGCCACGCTCATCCAACATCCGGTACACCCCGGGGCGTTGGGTCAGTGTATTGAGAAAACCTTCCAGGTCGAAAGGTTCAACGGCATCAGTGGATGTCATGGCGACAGGGTTTGGTTAACTTGAAGAGGTGATCGAGCCTTATAATGGCGATCTCACTTGCTATATATACAAGTTTCAACGCCAGAAGGCACCACACCCCATGACTGATTTCTTCAATCCGCGACTTGCTCTGGGTCTCACCAACCGTTATCCCCTGATCTACGTCAAAAGCAGGGAAGAGAGGCGACTGGTCAAACAGTTGGAGGCCGTGTCCAAATCCCATTATGGGGATTCACGGCCAGTGCGGATCTGGACCTGCAGTGAAGGGCTGGATGGCAATGCCGCCTTGTCAGATCCTCTGGCAGTGATCCGACATATTCGAACCTCAGCTGAGAATGGGCTTTTTTTGCTGAAGGACATGCCCTCCCTTTTTGATGCGAACCCCGTCCTGGTTCGTGCGCTTCGGGACCTCTATGAATCCTTGCTGGGGTCTGATCGTTTTATCTTTTTGAGCCACCCTGGATTCCTGCTTCCGGAGGAGCTTCGGGGACAGTCTTGGTTTGTTGATCTTGGTATGCCGGATGCCAAGGAGATCGCCACTCACCTGAATGAACTCTTGATCCGTTTTAAACGACTTTCCGAAGTCGATGAAAACTGGATTCTTCAGGCCGTGACGGCCATGAAAGGGCTTGGTCTTGAAGAGATCACCCATCTTTTTTATGGCTGGAATACGGAGAATCGATTCGAACTCCTCTCGATTCTTGAGGATGTCTATGCCAATAAAACGGCATCGCTACAGAAGGAGGGCTGTCTTCAGTTCATGCCGAAGAATCTCCGCGTCGAAGATGTCGGTGGGCTCGAGAATCTCAAGGAATGGGTCCTGAGTCGCAAAAGTCTTTTCAGTCGGCAGTCGTTCCAGGAAGGCGTTCCAATGCCTGCTGGTATCCTTTTTATGGGAATCAGTGGCTGCGGCAAGAGTCTGGCTGCCAAGGTCATAGCCGGAGCTTGGAATCTGCCTCTCGTCCGGCTGGATATGAATCTTGTCATGTCTGGTGCCTATGGCACGCCTGAATTTGCTTTCGATCACGCTTTGAGAACCGCCGAAAACATTTCCCCACTGGTCCTTTGGATCGATGAAATGGAAAACAGCTTTGGTTATGACGGCAATTCCTCCGGTGGAAACAACAGCATTTTTTCGACCTTTCTGACCTGGCTACAGGAAAAGCCACCTCAGGTGTTTGTGGTGGCAACCGCAAATCGGATTGAACGTCTGCCTGCGGAGGTGATTCGTAAGGGGCGTTTCGATCAATTGTTCTTCCTGGATCTTCCCTCCGATGAAGAGCGACGAGCGATCTTCCGGATTCACATTACTGCTTATGGTGCCGACCCCGATACGTTCAACATGAATCTCCTCTCCATTCTGACCAAGGACTGGAGTGGGGCCGAGATTGAACAGGCGGTAAAGGCGGCCCGGATTCATGCCTTCCAGGAGGGGAGGCTGTTTGATGAAAAGGACATTACCTACACCTCTGCGCGAATGGTTCCGCTTTCAAGGACCATGGAGGAGCAGATCAAGCACCTTCGACAATGGTCACAGACCCGAGCAACGCCCGCTTCTCGAAAAGCGGCCTGAGCCTCCCCAGTTTGATAAAATTCGTGGCAAGACACGGTGGTGATCTGCCACCCTAATTGTTTTTGGCGTCCCATCGGGCGCCTTTATTTTTCCAAGCAGTACCCATGACCATCCGAACTCGTTTTGCCCCCAGTCCTACGGGATACCTTCATGTAGGTGGAGCCCGAACAGCTCTCTTTTCTTGGCTCTATGCACGTAAACACGGGGGAACCTTCGTTCTCCGTATCGAAGACACGGACCTAGAGCGCTCCACCGAGGAGTCGGTGAATGCCATTCTTGAAGGCATGGCCTGGCTCGGGCTTGGTTATGACGAGGGTCCCTTTTTTCAGACGCACCGTTTCGATCGATACAAGGCGCTGATTCAGCAGTTGCTGGATCAAGGCAAGGCCTATCATTGCTACTGCAGCCGTGAAGAGCTGGATGAGATGCGCGCAGAACAAATGGCGCGCAAGGAAAAACCACGCTATGACGGTCGCTGTCGGCACCGGGATGCGATTCCCGAAGGCGTAAATCCGGTGGTGCGGTTCCTTAACCCTGATGATGGCGAAGTCGTTATCAATGATCTGGTCAAAGGCCGGATTGTGGTCAGAAATGCGGAGCTCGATGACTTAATCATTGCCCGCTCAGATGGTTCTCCGACCTATAACTTTACGGTGGTCGTCGATGATCTGGACATGAATATCACCCATGTGATCCGGGGTGATGATCATGTCAACAATACCCCGCGACAGATCAATATTCTTAAAGCCTTGGGGGCTAAGCTTCCAGAATATGCGCACGTTCCCATGATTCTGGGCTCAGATGGCGCCCGTCTTTCAAAGCGTCACGGCGCAGTGAGTGTTCTTCAGTATCGGGATGATGGTTACCTTCCTGAAGCGTTGCTCAACTATCTGGTGCGGCTCGGTTGGTCTCATGGCGATCAGGAGATCTTTTCAATTGACGAGATGGTAAATGCCTTTGATATTCCCGATATCAATCATTCCGCCTCTACGTTTAACACGGAAAAACTCCTTTGGCTGAATCATCATTACTTAATGCACAGTGATCCTGCGCATGTGGCACACCATCTTCGCTGGCACTTGGGGCAATTGGGTGTGGATCCCTCGGAAGGTCCCGATTTGATTGAGGTGGTAAAGGCCCAGCGGGAACGAAATAAAACCCTGGTCGAAATGGCGCAGGCGAGTCTTTTCTTCTTCAAGGATTTTGAGGGCTATGACGAAAAGGCAGCAACAAAACATCTTGCGGAGTCATCCCTTGCGATCTTGAGGCATCTTGAAGAGAATCTCTCAGCGCTCTCGCCCTGGCGGCGCGAGAGCCTTCATGATCTGATTTCAGCCACGGCTGAGTCCCTCGGCCAAAAGATGGGGGCAGTTGCTCAGCCGCTCCGTGTCGCAGTTTGTGGAACGACAATCTCCCCACCGATTGATCTTACGGTCGAGATTCTTGGTAAGGAGAAAACTCTGGATCGGATCAGAGCTGCAATCGCCTGGATTGGGCGGTAAACGATTCGGCGAACGAAAAATGTGGAGATAGAGTCTAGACACCCTTAAAGATCAGACCTATAATGCATGGCTTGACGTCGAGGGGCCATAGCTCAGCTGGGAGAGCGCTACAATGGCATTGTAGAGGTCGCGAGTTCGATCCTCGCTGGCTCCACCAAGTTCGACGAAAATGCGTTCCGTCCCCATCGTCTAGAGGCCTAGGACATCGCCCTTTCACGGCGACGACAGGGGTTCGAATCCCCTTGGGGACGCCAAGTACGATAAAAGGCTTGCTGTTTAGCAAGCCTTTTGTTTTTGTGCGCCGGGCATGGCGCGTAGCGCCTGAACGGCGCTGTCCGGAACACTGTGGTGGTGGGATGGATGACTTGGAGGTGAGAGCCCTCTGCACACCCGGCAAGGGGAAGTGCTAGCTGAAC
>JBDKLO010000086.1:0-9636 GCA_039795615.1 Pseudomonadota bacterium | reverse complement strand
ACCAGATCACCATTGATCCGGCCTGCAAGCGCCGCCTTTGCGAGACCCGCACCAATGGATTCAGCCACTTCCCTGACCGATATTGCTCGGTCAAATTCGCGACATGAACCATCTGGAAGGGTAATGACAGGCATACAAATCCTCGCCGATAAAAAAAGCATCGACCCGCGATGCTTTTTTCGTATTTGGTAGGCGCGATTGGACTCGAACCAACGACCCCCACCATGTCAAGGTGGTGCTCTAACCAACTGAGCTACGCGCCTGCAATCAAGCCAAGCATCATATCTCCAAAATTTAGCCCTGTCAAAGACATTTGATGCCCCTGAAGTTTAGGCCAAAAAAACCCCGCAATGAAGCGGGGCTTTTTGAATGATGCTCTGGACCGGACCCTAAGGCCCGGCCCATCCGCCTCATTTTAGGGCCGCATCACATCATGCCGTCCATGCCGCCCATACCGCCCATGCCGCCTGGCATCGGGAGGTCCGCCTTAGGCTCTTCCGCGATCATGGCTTCGGTCGTAATCATCAGACCCGCAACGGAAGCCGCGTTCTGCAGCGCGCTTCGGGTCACCTTGGCCGGATCCAGGATTCCGAAGGCCACCATGTCACCGTATTCGCCGGTCGCAGCGTTGTAACCGAAGTTACCGGTGCCTTCAGCCACCTTATTCAACACAACGGAAGCTTCATCGCCCGCGTTGGTCACGATTTGACGCAGCGGCTCTTCCATGGCGCGACGCGCGATGCTGATACCAACATCCTGATCGTGATTTGCTCCCTTGAGATCCTTAATCTTCTGGAGCGCACGAATCAGAGCCACACCGCCCCCGGGAACAATCCCTTCCTCAACTGCTGCGCGGGTCGCATGCAACGCGTCTTCAACACGCGCCTTCTTTTCCTTCATTTCAACTTCAGTCGCTGCGCCTACCTTGATGACGGCAACACCACCAGCCAGCTTGGCCAGACGCTCCTGAAGCTTTTCACGATCGTAGTCCGAAGAGGTCTCTTCAGCCTGCTTGCGGATTTGGACGATCCGAGCCTGAATCTTTTCAGAACTTCCAGCGCCATCAATGATGGTGGTTTCTTCCTTGGAAACCTGAACCCGCTTGGCCGTCCCAAGATCCTCAATCGTAGCCTTCTCCAGCGAAAGTCCCACTTCCTCTGAAATAACCGTGCCACCCGTCAGAATCGCGATATCTTCCAGCATGGCCTTGCGGCGGTCGCCGAAGCCCGGAGCCTTGACGGCCGCGACCTTGAGGATGCCACGAATGTTGTTCACAACCAGCGTTGCGAGAGCTTCGCCCTCGACATCTTCGGCAATGATCAGTAACGGACGACCGGACTTCGCAACACCCTCAAGCACGGGCAGAAGGTCGCGAATGTTAGAGACCTTCTTTTCGTAGATCAGGATCAACGGATTTTCGAGGTCCGCGCTCATGCTCTGCTGGTTATTTACAAAGTAAGGAGAGAGGTAGCCACGATCGAACTGCATCCCTTCAACCACATCGAGGGTGTTCTCAAGACCTGAGCCATCTTCGACGGTGATGACGCCTTCCTTGCCCACCTTATCCATCGCATCAGCGATAATCTTTCCGATCGCTTCGTCAGAGTTGGCTGAAATAGAACCCACCTGAGAAATCGCATTGCTGTCAGCGCAAGGCACCGACATCGCATGGATGGCTTCTACGGCCGCAGCGGCAGCCTTGTCGATCCCGCGCTTGAGATCCATCGGATTCAGGCCCGCCGCAACAGACTTGAGACCTTCCACCAGAATAGACTGCGCCAGCACCGTAGCCGTCGTGGTGCCATCACCTGCGATATCTGACGTCTTCGAGGCCACTTCCTTGACCAGCTGCGCGCCCATATTTTCGAACTTGTCGGCCAACTCGATTTCCTTGGCGACAGAAACGCCATCCTTGGTTACCGTCGGGGCACCAAAGCTTTTGTCCAGAACGACATTGCGACCCTTCGGTCCCAAAGTCACTTTTACAGCCTGCGCCAGAACATTGACACCACGGACCATGCGGCTCCGCGCATCATCCCCAAACCTTACATCTTTCGCTGCCATGGGTTTCTTACCTTTTACAAATACAAATTAGTGAAAAATAAATCAGCCTTCGAGGACCGCGATAATGTCGTCTTCGCGCATGACCAGAATCTCCTGGCCATCGACCTTGATCTCGGTGCCGGCATACTTACCGAAAAGGATCTTCTCACCCGCCTTCACCGCCAAAGGACGGATCTGGCCGTTATCGAGTGCCTTTCCTGCACCAACGGCGACCACTTCACCACGAACCGGTTTTTCAGTTGCGGAATCAGGAATCACGATGCCACCCGGGGACGTCTTTTCTTCTTCCAAGCGCTTCACGATGACGCGGTCATTCAAGGGACGAATATTCATCAAGGACTCCTTTAATCTGTTTTCATCTCAATCAATTCGGATCCGGGGCTTGCCGGAAAGCCAGCTTGGGCCAGTCAGCACCGACTGTTAGCACTCTAGCCAGTAGAGTGCCAATCATAAAGAGCCCCCCTCATCTGTCAAGCCAAGCCCTGAGGGGAAACACCGCACTTGTGGGGGATATCGGGACGTTCTCCCGCGTTTTCAAGAGGGGGTAGCCGGAGCCTGTAGCGTCAGTCCTTGACCGGGCGTTTCTCAAGCTTGCGCTGCAGCGTTCGCCGATGCATCCCCAAAGCACGCGCAGCGGCAGAAATGTTGCCTGAATGCTCAACCAGTACCTTCTGAAGATGCTCCCATTCCAAACGCCGCACCGACAAGGGTTTCTCTTTGATTTCGACGTACTCGTCACCCTGATCCTTATGCAGTGCAGACACAATTTCATCGGCATCGGCGGGCTTGGCGAGATAATGAATTGCACCCAACTTGATGGCCTCGACAGCCGTTGCGATACTCGCAAATCCTGTAAGCATCACGATGCGCGTGTTGGCATCAATTTCATGCAGCCGCTTAACCAAGAGCAGACCCGACTCCTGACCGATCCGAAGATCAATCACGGCATACTCAGGGTCGACGGATTCTGCCAACCGAATCCCTTCATCGACATCTGTCGCAGAATGAACCTCGAAGCCACGGCGACTCAGGGCCTGCGCCAACACCCCACAAAAAGTGACATCATCATCAACCAGCAACAAGGTTGGCTTTTGATCCAAATCGGTTAACGGGGGTGTCACTTCATTCATCCTGAGAGCCTCTTAAATCCGTTTTTGCGCCACGACGGGCAGCTCAATTCTCGTACAGGTACCCAAGTGCCGATCTCTAGCCGTCATTTCGATCTCTCCACCAAGACGGTGTATTGTCGAAAAGGCTAGGAATAGCCCGACACCGAGACCATTATCCTTGGTCGAAATCGGCTCTTTTCCGAGTTGGCGGGAAATATCCGGTGGAATGCCCGGACCTGTATCCAGAATCCTCAAGGTCACCACTCGAAAGTCCCAGCGAACATGGAGTGATAACCCATCGGTTGAAACCTCCGCAGCATTATTCAGGATATTAACCAACGCATGGGTCAAGGTTTGCTCTGCCAGAAATTCAGGAACGGGCTCCGGCCCAGCCTTCCGATAGTCGAGCTTGGCACCATGCAACTGCTGCTTCCAACTCCGCACGACCCCATCCAGGTAGGTCGTCACCGGCATCAGATGACCACTTTCTGCTCGAATCTCCCCGGCTGTCGCTGACATGACCGACAAGGCTTGCTTACAACGGGACACCTGTTCTCGAAGGATTTTCATCTTGGCAGCCAGTTCATTGTCCTCGACTGCATCACATTCGCTTTCTATCTCTCCAATCAGAATGGCCATGGTCCCCAGCGGTGTTCCCATTTCATGTGCGGCACCCGCCGCCAGCGTTCCAAGGGCGACAACCCGCTCATTCCTGAGGCTCTGCTCGCGCGCCTCCGCGAGACTCCGCTCACGCGCCCTCAGATTCTTTGCCATTTCGACTACGAAGTAGGCCACCATCACCGCACTAAACACAAAGCCGAACCACATCCCAAAGACGTGGAGATCCAAATCGTGTCGCGACATGTTCGCATGCATATCATGGATAGCCCGCAAGCCATGGTCCTTGGGCAATCCGACATCAAAAGGCTGGAGATCCGGCAACGGCTGATAGTAGGCCATCAACATGGTGTAACAGCCAGTCGTAAACATGACCATGTACCAGGTGTACTCCTGGGGCAACACGGTCGCTGCAATAATCAAGGGCAACAGGAAAAACCAAGCGATCGGATTGGTTGCCCCCCCCGTAAAGTAGAGAATGGCCGTAATAGCGAGCACATCACAGGACAACTGTATGAAAAGCTCATTTTCGGAAATGGGCTCACGCGAGCTCAGCCTTAACCAAGTCCACCAGTTAAAAACCGACAAAAGGGTCAAGATGGCCCAAAGTGGAACTTCGCGTAGCGGTATATCCAACCCATAAAGACTGATAAAGATGATCAATCCCTCACCGATGATCATGAGGTTTCTCAAAACAAACAGCCAACGCAGATTCTGCCTCGCGTCATTCTCGGGCTGAATCGGCGTTGGAATATTCGGCAAGGGTTCAGTATTCATAGGGCATGGTCACTCGCTTTCTCGCGCTTTAACAATTCATGCGTCAATTTGCCACATTCCTGAAATGCTAAGCCACCGATAAAATTTCAATCACTGTTCAGAGCAACACCTGACAGCCGGTATCCATACCTCTCGGATACCATTCCTCCTTATTATGTAGCAGGGCTAATGACCCTGCTTTTTTTATGCCTGAGGCTCTGGCGAAATGCATTCGTAGCCAATCCCCAAACCTCTCAGCCCACAATATCCATCCGGATTTTTAGCCAGATACTGCTGATGATATTGTTCAGCATAGTAGAAAGGAGGCGCCACCAAAATCTCCGTGGTTATTGGGGAACGAACGCCGGCCGCACGAATATTGGCCTCGTAGGCTGCCTTGCTTGCATGGACGGCATCCAGCCAATCCTCGCCATCAATATAGATGACGGAGCGATATTGGGTTCCAACGTCATTTCCCTGGCGCATTCCCTGTGTGGGATTATGCGATTCCCAAAAAACTCTAAGCACCTCCTCTAAGGAGACGCTATCAGGGTCAAAGATCACCCGAACCACTTCTGCATGTCCGGTTCTGCCCTTGCAGACTTCTTCATACGTCGGATGGGGCGTCTCACCCCCGGCATACCCTACTGCCGTCACATAGACCCCAGGAATCTGCCAAAGCCGCCTTTCGGCACCCCAGAAGCAGCCCATACCCAACATCAACTCTCGACATCCCTCCGGAAACGGGGGCAAGAGATCCTGACCCAGCACCACGTGCTGTCCCTTGATGTCCATAGGTCGATCTCTGCCCGCTGGCACTTCTTTCACTTGACTGAACTTGAAACCAAACATCGTTTATCTCCACGTGGCATTAGAGGAGCTAGTGTAGACTCGACGCCCTCATCAAAATTCCAACCCTCTAGATTGCAATGGCTAAGAGCGATTTTTTTCAGCGTTTCTATTTTGAATCCCTCGGTATCCGCGGCGAAATCGTGAGGCTTAATGAATCCTGGAAACAAACGCAAGGAGTCACCCGCTACCCCAGCCAAGTTGCGGCGATGCTTGGAGAATCTCTCTGCGCCACTGTTCTTCTCTCCGGGACAATCAAATTTGAGGGCTCCCTGATTTTGCAAATTCAAAGCGCAGGCCCCGTAAAAACGATCGTCGCACAAACCACACATCAACGAACCATTCGAGGCCTAGCTCATTGGTCACCCGATCTTGCAGTCGATGACTTTCCGCATCTTCTCCCAGAAGGACGCCTGGTCATTACGATCCAGAACCAAAATCATGAGCCGTACCAGGGGATTGTGGCCGTCGAAGGCGAATCCATTGCAGAAACTCTCGAGAGTTACTTCCAGCAATCAGAACAACTTCCTACCCGCCTCTGGTTAGATGCGGATGCCGACATCGCGACCGGGATCTTCCTCCAGATTCTCCCAGACAAGGATCGCACAGCAGATGACTGGAATCGGATTCTCCACTTAACGGACACCCTGACCCGGGAGGAACTGCGTGAACTCCCATCCGAACAACTGCTCTACCGGCTTTATCACGAAGAGGACGTTCGCATCATAGAACCCGAACCGGTTCTGTTCCGCTGCAGCTGTGATCGCGAGCGCATTGAAACGGTCCTTTTAACCCTCGGCGCAGACGAGATAGAGGATATCCTGAGCCGCGAAGGGGCAGTCGAGGTCCATTGTGATTTCTGCAATCGACTATATCGTTTCGACCCGGTCGACATTGGCGCGCTATATAACGACAAGGCGACCTCACGGCATCCTCACCCCAGCCACCATTGATCAAAAAAAACGCAGCCGAAGCTGCGTTTTTTTGGGATCGCGCCGGGGTTACAGCCAGTAAACAAAGATAAACAGACCCAACCAGACGACGTCTACGAAGTGCCAGTACCAGGCAGCAGCTTCAAAAGCAAAGTGGTGCTTGCTAGAGAAGTGGCCCCGCATACTCCTGATGAGAACAACCGTCAGCATGATCGCACCAATGGTCACATGCAGGCCATGGAAGCCCGTCAGCATGAAGAAGGTTGACCCGTAGATTCCGGTTCCCAGGGTCAAACCCATCTCCGTATAGGCTTCATGGTATTCCAGACCCTGGAAGAACACGAAAAGGAAACCGAGAGCGACCGTCAGCGCCAATCCGATGATCAGCTGTTTGCGATTGTCCTTCAGGAGCCCCCAATGCGACCACGTGATGGTGGCGCCACTGGTCAGAAGGATCAGCGTATTCAGCGCAGGAATGCCCCATGCGGCCATCGGCTCAAACTCGCCGCCTTCATGCCCACCAATGTGCTCAGGGCCGTTCGTCGGCCAGACATTCTGGAAGGTGTCCCACAAATATTGGTGTGTAAATGCACCCGAACCCTCACCGCCCATCCAGGGCAAAGCCAGAACCCTGGCGTACCAGAGGGCACCAAAGAATGCAGCAAAGAAGAATACTTCGGAGGTGATGAACCAGATCATCCCCATCTTGAAGGACACATCAACCTGATCGTTGTAGAGCCCTCCGACACTTTCTCGAATGACCTCACCAAACCAGAGAAACATCATCAAGATCACGACCGCGGCACCGACAATCATCATCGTGCCGCCGATATCGCTACCATTCAGGTAGGATGAAAAACCAAAAAGCAGCACGAAAAGACCTATCGATCCGAGGATCGGCTGGGTGGCCTTGTGAGGTAGATAGTAAGATCCATGCGCCATCGCTATTCCCCTGAATTTAACTGAGTTCGAGGTTTGCCCTATTTCTGGGCTGTAATATCAAAAAACGTGTAAGACAACGTCATGTCCGCGACGGTGCCAGGCAATGCTGGATCGATCACAAACCTGACGTCCATCTCACGCTCCTCATGCGGCCCAAAGGCCTGCTCGTCGAAGCAAAAACATTGCACCTTTTGGAGAAACCGAGCAGCCCAGCCCGGCGCGATACTGGGAATCGCTCTCCCTACCAACGCGGAATCCGACGTATTGGCTCCGTAGAACTTTACCGTGTGATACTCACCCGGATGCACCTTTAGCTTCTTTACTTCCGAACGAAACTGAAGTGGCATGGCCCCGTTCACCGTCGTCAAAAACTCGACTGAGACTGTTCGGGTCAGATCCGGCTGAAAGCTGGCCTCAGCAACCGCCTCGGATTTAATTTTCCCATTCAGCCCCGTGAGCTCACAAAACACGTCATAAAGCGGGACCAGGGCAAATCCAAAAGCAAACATGATGAGCACAACCACCGCGACGGGCCAAATGATTCGGCGGTTCGCAGGCGTTTTGGATGGCTCTGTCACGGGTGACCCACACTCTCGATTACCTGCCGTATGGCCCACACATAAAGGCCCACGGCTACGGTTGCCAGAAAGAGTGCCGTCAGTAAATTCTTTCGCTTCAAATTCATTTCAAACTCCCGGGGAAGCCATGATTGAAAGCCTCCCCGGTCCGTCCTTGTTAATGAATGTGCGGCGAGTGTTCCCACGTGTGATAGGGCGCAGGAGACGGCAGCTGCCATTCAAGGCCATGCTCATGGGCACCTTCCCAAACTTCATCCGTGGCATGTTCGCCCTCGCCCTTCATCGCTTTCACGACGATGTAGCAAAGAATCAACTGCGAGAAACCAAAGATGAAGGCACCTACACTCGACCATGCATTGAATTCGGCAAACTGCAGCGCGTAATCAGGGATACGACGCGGCATACCGGCAAGGCCAAGGAAATGCTGCGGGAAGAAACAGACATTGACAGAAATCACCGTCAGCCAGAAGTGGAGAGCCGCCAGCTTTTCGTCATACATGCGCCCTGTCCATTTCGGCAGCCAGTAGTAAACGCCCGCAATAATGGCGAAGACAGCACCTGAAACCAGAACGTAATGGAAGTGCGCCACGATGAAATAGGTATCGTGATACTGAAGATCCGCCGGGGAGATGGACATCATCAATCCGGTGAATCCACCCATCGTAAACAGCACGACGAATGCAATAGCCCAAAGCATTGGCGCTTCAAACGTCAGCGAGCCACGCCACATGGTCGACAACCAGTTGAAGACCTTCACCCCGGTCGGAACCGCGATCAACATCGTAGCGTAGGTGAAATAGAGTTCGCCTTCGACCGGCATACCCACGGTGTACTGATGGTGTGCCCATACGATGAAGGACAAGAAGCCAATGGACGCCGTTGCGTAAACCATCGAGCTGTAACCGAAAAGGGCCTTCCGAGAGAAGGTCGGAATGATCTGAGAAACGATGCCGAAAGACGGCAGGATCAGAACATAAACTTCCGGATGACCAAAGAACCAGAACAGATGCTGATAGAGCACCGGATCGCCGCCACCGGCCGCATTAAAGAAGCTGGTTCCAAAAAACTTGTCGGTTAGGAGCATCGTTACCGCACCCGCGAACACCGGCATGATGGCAACCAGAAGGAATGCCGTAATCAGCCAAGTCCATACGAACAGCGGCATCTTCATGAGCGTCATGCCCGGAGCACGCATATTAAGAATGGTGACGATAATGTTGATCGCCGCCAAAATCGATGAAACACCGAGAATGTGCACCGTAAAGATCGTGAAAGGCAGAGCTGCACCCGTCTGGAGGACCAACGGCGGATAGAGTGTCCAACCCGCAGCAGCGGCACCACCATCCATGAACAGGGTGCTGACCAGCATGATCGCCGCAAACGGCAACAGCCAGAAACTCCAGTTATTGAGACGCGGCAACGCCATATCAGGCGCTCCGATCATCATCGGGATCATCCAGTTCGCAAGGCCAGCAAATGCGGGCATGACAGCGCCAAATACCATGATCAGTGCATGGAGCGTCGTCATCGAATTGAAGAACATCGGATCGACAAACTGCATGCCCGGCTCAAACAATTCCGCTCGTATCACAAGCGCCATCGCACCGCCGACCATGAACATGACCAACGAGGTCAAAAGATAGAGCGTCCCGATATCCTTGTGGTTCGTCGTCGTAACCCACCGCATGAATCCCTTTGCGGGACCATGATCGTGGTGATCGTCGTGGAGTGCCGTAACTGACATAGGATTCACCTCAATTCAATGGATTCGATTAGTGATGGGCCAGA
>JBDKLO010000085.1:0-11276 GCA_039795615.1 Pseudomonadota bacterium | reverse complement strand
CGCCGCCGTGCGCTTCACTCGCCATGCGTTTCACCTGTTAAAAAAGTCTTCCGCGAACCAACAGCGCGAACCAGAAAACGGTCAGCGCACTTACAAAACCTGCCATCAGGGGGAGAATCTCAATGCCCGGCACATGAAATACCGCAGCAAACAGCAAGGCTGTCAGCAACAGCTTCAGAACCTCGCCCCCAAAGAAAAGTCGCGCCACTTGCTTGGCTGTCCTCCGGTCGTCCCGGACCCCAAGACCCAGTGAATACACCAGATTTGGCACAAAGGCGACAAGGCCACCTGCAAGCGCGGACAGGGCGGCACGATGACCGCCTAGCGACCAAAAGATGGCCGCCGCCACCAGAATCCCTGCCAGCTGGGCACTGAGCACCCAACGCACTACGGGAAAAAGGCGCTTGCCCTGCCCCATCAAAAGGCCAGACAATTCAGTCGGATGATATCAGTGCACACTGTCGAGGGCAACGTCAGCGCCCTTTTCTGATGTGCCCAAGGACCCCATCAAGCTCATCCAGGCTGCCATAGCGGATCACAATCTTGCCGTTACCCTTGGCTCCGTGATCAATGGTCACCAAGGCGCCAAGCTCTTCGGAAATATCTGCCTCAAGGCGCTTGATGTCTGGATGCTTGGCCGGGGGCACCGCCTTATCTGCCCCTCGGATACGGCCCCCACGAAGATCTTGGACCATCGCCTCGACCTGACGGACTGTCAACTCTCGCTCAACAATTTGTCGCGCCAACTGCGACTGCCCCTCTGTCGAGATCCCCAATAATGCCCGCGCATGGCCCATCTCGATCTGGCCACAGGAAAGATAACCCTTCACTTCCGGGACGAGCTCATTCAAACGCAAGAGATTACTGACCGCCGCCCGGGACTTACCGACGGTATCTGCCAACTGCTGATGCGTCATACGATACTCATCGAGCAAACGCTTCAAGGCTTCCGCCTCTTCCATTGCATTTAAATCTTCGCGCTGGATATTTTCGATGAGGGCGATCGCCATGGCCGCCTGATCCGAAACCTTGCGGACGATGACGGGAATCTCGGTGATGCCCGCCAGCTGAGCCGCTCGCCAGCGCCGCTCCCCCGCAATGATTTCAAACCCATCCCCCACCTCACGAACCGTGACAGGCTGCACCAAACCCTGGGCGCTGATTGAATCCGCCAATTCACGCAACCGCTCGGGATCCATATCCTTCCGGGGCTGGAATGGCCCGGGCGCCAGACGCGCCACTGGAACTGACTTAAGCCGCTCGCCCGCGGCGGTTCCTGCCGACGGCGCCGACTCCCCCCCCGTATTGCCAAGAAGCGCGTCAAGACCGCGCCCAAGGCCTCGTTTTTTTACCGCCATCCTTCGTTACCTATGCTGCATTGCGATGCGCCAGCTCCTCAGCCAGCGCGATGTAGGCTTGCGCACCTTTCGAACCGCGATCGTATCGTACGATCGAAACACCGTGGCTGGGCGCTTCTGCGAGCCGAACGTTGCGGGGAATGATGGTGTCGAAAACCTTCGCCCCAAAATGCGAGACCAACTGAGCCGAAACTTCCGCGGCCAGACGACTCCGACTGTCAAACATGGTGCGGACCAAGCCCTCCACCTCAAGCCCCGGATTCAGCATTTCCCGGACATTCTCGAGCGTCCCCAACAGATCCGTCAAACCTTCCAGTGCGTAGTATTCACACTGCATCGGAATCAAAACACTGTCGGAAGCAACCAACGCATTCAGCGTGAGGATGTTCAACGCCGGAGGACAATCAATGATCACAAAGTGATAATCCTCGACGAGGGATGCCAGGGCTTCAGACAGCACACGTTCGCGACCGATGCGGTCCAGCAACTCGACCTGAGCCGCCGTCAAGTCTGAATTGCCCGGCAAAAGATCCAACCCATCGGGATCCACGTTAACGATCGCGTCGCCAACGAAACTTCGCCCGGTCAGCACCTCATAGGCCGAATGCTCGACCTCCTGCTTTTCGACGCCACAACCCATGGTGGCATTACCCTGAGCATCAAGGTCCACCAAAAGAACCCGGTAGCCCATTTGGACGAGGGATGCGGCCAGATTGACACTGGTCGTCGTCTTTCCCACTCCTCCCTTCTGATTTGCTACCGCAATGATCTTTCCCATCACCCCACCCTATCTGTAAAGCACGAGATGCCGTTCGACCGCCACGCCCGGCAAAACCAGCGGGCGCACCTCGGCATCAGCCACACCCAGCTCAGCCAACTCATCTTCCGGTAACCGCCCCTTAAGGGCCGCAATGCGGCCTTCCGGCGCCAGAAGACGTAATGTCATCCCTCGAATCTCCGAAAGAGACGCAAATGCTCTTGCCAAGATAGCATCAAACGCACCCTCGCGAGGCTCAAAGTCCTCGATCCTCGACGCCACGGCCTCCACGTTGCCCAAGCCCAACTCAAGAATGGCCTGCCGCACAAACCGAATCTTCTTCGCACTGCGATCGATCAGGACAAACTGACTGGCGGGCATCAGAATGGCGAGGGGAATTCCCGGGAGCCCTGCGCCAGTCCCAACATCCAGAATCCGGGAGGCGCCCCCCAGATGCGGAAGCACCAGAACGCTATCGAGAAGATGAAGATCCACCGCGGCGCGCGGATCACGAATAGCCGTCAAGTTATAGGTGCTGCCCCACTTTTCCAGCAACCCAAGAAACTGGAGCAACCGATCAACCTGAGTCGCATCAAACGAAAACCCCAGGGACAAAAGCCCCGCCTCAAGCGGTTGCCTTAAAGCGTCCACGACGGATCACCCTCCCAGCTTTTTGAGGTGGACCAACAGCAATGACACCGCTGCCGGGGTCACACCCGGAATCCGTGAGGCTTGACCCACCGTTTCGGGACGCTGGAGCCTCAGCTTTTCCCGAACTTCATTTGAAAGTCCGACCACTTTCGAATAATCGATAGCTTCCGGGAAGCGCCAGTGGTCATAGCGCTCCAGCCGATCAATTTCAGCCTGTTGCCGCGCGATGTAACCGTCATACTTGGCCTGAATTTCAAGCTGCTCCAGGACTTGGGGATCTTCGGAAAGGCCAAGCCCCGGACACGCCTCGACCAAGGCTGCCAGGGTGAGCTCGGGTCGTCGCACCAAATCCAGCGCAGTGACTTCTCGGGCCAGCGCCGCCGGTAGCTGAGTCTCCAGCGCCACGGCCTCATCGGAATTCGGACGAACCATATAGCGCTCGAGCACCTGCCGACCGGCCTCCATCTGTTCGCGCTTGGCCTCAAAAATGCCCCATCGCACATCATCCACTAGCCCCAACTCACGCCCTTTAGGCGTCAGTCGCATGTCGGCGTTATCCTCGCGAAGCAGCAAGCGATACTCCGCCCGACTGGTAAACATTCGGTAGGGCTCCGATGTACCCCGAGTAATCAGATCGTCGATCATGACCCCCATGTAGGCTTCCGATCGAGACGGCGACCAACCGCTTTGTCCCCGACTGCGCCGCGCCGCATTGAGGCCTGCAATCAACCCTTGCGCCGCCGCTTCCTCATAGCCGGTCGTACCATTGATCTGGCCGGCCATGAACAGTCCTGCGACCTGCTTGGACTCGAGGCTGGCACACAGATCTCTGGGGTCGAAAAAATCGTATTCGATGGCGTAGCCGGGACGCGTGATTACGGCCCGCTCAAAACCACGAATCGAGTGAATAGCCCGCAACTGAATATCGAACGGCAGGCTCGTCGAAAATCCGTTCGGATAAATCTCACGAACGGTCAGACCTTCAGGCTCGACAAAAATCTGGTGCGAGTCCCGTTCGGCAAAGCGGACCACTTTGTCCTCAACGGAGGGACAGTATCTCGGACCCACCCCCTCGATCACGCCCGCATACATGGGGGAACGATCCAACCCCTCCCGGATGATGTCGTGAGTCTGGGCGTTGGTGCGAGTGATGTAACACGAGATCTGGGCCGGATGATCGGAACGCCGACCCAAAAAGGAAAATACCGGCTCCGGATGATCTCCGGGCTGCTCCTCCATCACCGACCAGTCCAATGAGCGTCCATCGAGACGCGGAGGGGTCCCGGTCTTGAGCCGCCCCACCCGGAACGCCATACCTCGCAGCCTTTCTGCTAGCGCATTTGAGGGAGGATCCCCCATGCGTCCACCACCGTAATTCTCCATGCCCACATGGATGCGACCGGCGAGAAAGGTCCCAACGGTTAGCACCACATTATTGGAGCGAAATCTCAAACCAATCTCGGTCGTCACCCCCACCAGCTGCCCCGCCTCCATCCAGAGATCGGCTGCCGCCTGCTGGAAAATGGAGAGATTCGGCTGACTCTCAAGAACTGTCCGGACGAATCCTCGATAGAGAACTCGATCCGCCTGAGCCCGCGTGGCCCTGACGGCAGGACCTTTGCTGGCATTCAAGGTCCGAAAATGAATGCCGGCTCGATCAGCGGCCCGAGCCATCAACCCACCGAGCGCATCAATCTCACGCACCAAATGGCCTTTCCCGATACCGCCAATCGCTGGATTGCAGCTCATCTGGCCCAACGTCTCGACGTTCTGCGTCAAAAGCAGCGTCTTTGCGCCGGTGCGTGCCGCAGCCAGAGCCGCCTCGGCACCCGCATGCCCGCCTCCGACCACAATCACATCGAATTCACCTGCCACAAACATTGCCACGCCCCAAGGAGACAAAAATCACCGCATTATAAGGAGCGTCTACATTACACCAAAGTGTCGCCAAAATTCCCGCTTGTGGTCCGCATGCTACAATCCGGACGATTCCGAGAGACACAAAAACAAAAGGTCGCAAGCCGTGAAGATCCGCGCCTATTTTGCCCTGTCCCTGTTGCTGATCGCCCCCGTGGCGACTCTCTATGCTGCAGAACTGCCCCAAATCCCGCCGCCGCCGGCCATCGAGGCACGCGCCTTCATCCTCATGGATGCCAAGAGCGGTCGCATTCTTGCCGAGCAAAATGCGGATGACCGACTGGAGCCCGCCAGTCTGACCAAAATCATGACCGCCTACATCACATTCCAGGAGCTGTCCAGGAATGGGCTTCAGCTCGATGACATGGTGACCATCAGCCCCGAAGCGTCCAAGGCAGAAGGCTCGCGAATGTTTGCCGAAATCGGCACTGCGATCGCGGTTGAAAACCTGCTCAAGGGCATGATCATCCAATCAGGGAATGATGCCAGCATTGCCCTAGCAGAGCGGATCGGGGGAACTGAAGCTCATTTCGCACAGCGCATGAATGACACCGCGCAGTCGCTTGGGATGAGCAACACCCACTATGAAAACAGCATGGGGCTGCCGCATCCAAACCACTATGCCAGTGCCCGCGACATGGCAATCCTCACCCGCGCCCTGATCAACGAGTACCCCGAATATTACAAATGGCACTCGATCAAGGAGTTCACTTTCAACAACATCAAGCAGGCCAATCGCAACCGTCTGCTCTGGCAGGATCCTACAGTGGATGGGGTCAAGACCGGCCATACCGACGGTGCAGGATACTGCCTGGTCGCCTCGGCCGTCCGCAACGACATGCGACTGATCTCAGTCGTTATGGGCACCAAGAGCGATCAGGCTCGAGCAGCGACCAACGCCGCCTTACTAAATTACGGATTCCAGTTCTACGAGGCACGGACCCTCTACAAGGCGAAAACCCGCCTGACAGAAGCCCAAGTCTGGAAAGGGGCTGAATCTCAGGTGCCCGCAGGACTCCTCACGGACTTCGATGTCACCTTCCCGCGCGGTCAATATGAAACTCTCAAGGCCACCATGGAAGTCGACAACAAGAGCGTGGCTCCCGTTCATGCGGGTGATCGTTTGGGTTCGGTCAAGGTCACCCGCAACGATGAAGTCATCGCACAGCAGGATCTTGTGGCGTTAGAGTCGGTTGAACGCGGCGGTCTTTTCAAACGATTGTTTGATGAAATCGCCATGATGATTAAGAAGTGAGGATTACGGAATGTCACTGTCCACCCAACGGGTCTATCTGAATGGCGAATTTCTGCCGCTGGATCAGGCACGGGTCCCGGTGCTCGACCGTGGCTTCCTTTTTGGCGATGGCGTTTACGAAGTCATCCCCGTTTATGGCGGCAGGCCTCTGCGCCTGGCAGAACATCTTCGCCGGCTCGATCGAAGCCTGTCGGCCATCCACATGCAATCACCGCTCAGTGATGACGCCTGGAGCGAGATCATTCATCAACTGATCGAGGGCCCAGAAGACCAGCAAATCTATATTCAGGTCACCCGAGGGGTCCAACCCAAACGCGACCACGCCATTCCCGCCAGCGTGACGCCGACCGTTTTCGCCATGGGTTCTCAGATTGCACCGATTCCCACCGGCGGCATCAAGGCGGTGACCGTCACCGATATTCGCTGGGACCGCTGTGATATCAAGGCCATTACCCTTCTGGCCAACGTGCTGTTGCGTCAGGAGGCCATTTCGCGCGGCGCCGCCGAAGCCGTCATTGTTCGCGATGGACTGGCCCTTGAAGGCGCTGCCAGTAATCTTTTTATCGTCCAGAAGCAAACCATCATCACGCCGCCCAAGAGTGACACCATACTCCCAGGCATAACCCGTGATCTGGTGCTTGAGATTGCTCAGGAGGCCGGGTTTACGACCATCGAAAGAACCATTTCACTCCCGGAACTCCGTGGCGCCGACGAAATCTGGTTCACGAGCTCCACTCGCGAGATTCTTTCCGTCACCGAATTGGATGGACAACCGGTGAGCGGCGGCCAACCCGGCCCCGTTTGGAGGGACGTTTTGGCCGCCTATCAGGATTACAAACGCCGCCTTCGCGAGGGCAGCATTTCAGAATAACCCGTGGCGTCCCGCGAGGTCGCTTCCTTTCAACTCCCTTGCACAGGAAGTTCTATGAGCGCTCCACCCTCAGAAACCCTTCTTGAATTCCCTTGCGAATTTCCTATCAAGGCCTTTGGACACGCCGACCCTGGGCTTGCGCAGCATGTCCTTGAGATCATTCGTCGCCATGCGCCCGAGACTGGTGCGGATCGCCTTTCGCTTCGGAGCAGCAAGACGGGAAAATACGATGCCGTGACCGTGACCATCACGGCACAGAGCAAGGCACAACTGGATGCCATCTATCTCGATTTGACGGCTTCATCTATCGTCATCATGGCGCTTTAAGCTGGTACGAAATCCAACGCCCAGAGAACCCCCGATGAGCGCTCCCGAAAACACCAGCACCTCCCCTGAGGACTATCTCAGGCACCATCTCAGCGAGATCATCGAGCTCCTCAACAAGCAAAAACTAGAGGAGACCATCGTCCAACATCAGACGATGCCGCATCAGGATTTGGTTGAAACACTGATGCATAAGCGCCACCAGGTGGCGATCAAGCAGAGACTGGATGGACTGCGCTCCGCCGATATTGCCTACATCCTTGAATCACTGCCGGTCGACCAACGACTAACCGTCTGGAGCCTTGTCGAATCAGAGCTGGATGGTCAGGTTCTCCTCGATGTTTCCGACGCCGTTCGAGAGACGCTGATCTCGGACATGGACACCCGGGAGCTCCTGTCTGCAACGGAGCAGCTGGATACTGACGAAATTGCTGATCTTGCCCCAGACCTCCCCGAGGAGGTCATGCAGGAGCTACTTCAGACGCTCAACGATCAAAACCGCCAGCGACTCGAATCCCTGCTCGCCTTCCCAGATGACTCTGTTGCCTCGCTGATGGATTTCGGCATGGTCACCATACGAGCTGATACCACGCTAGGCGTTGTCCTTCGTTATCTTCGTCAACGCGGCGAACTTCCAGAGCATACCGACAAACTTTTCGTTGTTGACGAGAACAACCTTCTTCAGGGGGCGCTCTCCCTTAAACGTCTTGTGACCAACAATGCCGAGCAATCTGTTGCCTCGGTCATGGCTAAGGACATCGCCTTCTTCCACCTCGACGACGACGCTGAGGAAGCAGCCCGTGCGTTCGAACGCTACGATCTCCTTTCAGCCCCTGTTGTGGATGCGGATCATCGCCTGCAGGGCCGTATCCGAATCGACGCCATCGTCGATCACATTCGCCAGAAGTCCGATGAAGAACGCCTGGCCGAGGCGGGCCTCAGAGAAGACGAAGACATCTTTTCAAGCATCTGGAAAAGTGCGAGCAATCGCTGGCTCTGGCTTGCCATTAACCTCATTACCGCCTTTGCTTCGACGCGGGTTATCGGTCTTTTCGAAGACACGATTGTGAAGATTGTTGCACTCGCCTCCCTGATGCCGATCGTGGCCGGGATTGGTGGCAATACTGGTAATCAAACCAGCATCTTGATCGTTCGCTCGCTCGCCTTGGGCATCATCAACCCGAGCAACACCGCGCGGCTGATTCTGAAAGAAATTGCCATCGGCATCCTCAACGGATTAGTCTGGGGCTCTGTTCTCGGCTTGATTGCGTTTCTTCTCTATTCCAACTATGACCTCGGCATGGTGATGGCCGGTGCGACCTTCCTCAATCTCATGGTCGCCGCAATCACAGGCCTCTCGATTCCCCTCCTTCGTTATCGGATGGGACTTGATCCCGCCATTGGGACCAGCGTTCTTTTGACTGCCATGACGGATGGCATGGGATTCTTTATTTTTCTTGGTCTGGCTAAGCTCTTTCTCGATACACCCGCTTGAACGTTCCCATTCTTCGGCATCTTGGCGAAGTTCCCTTTGAAACCAGTTTCAATCGCATGCGCGAATTTACGCGCGAGCGCCTTTCGGACACACCGGATGAAATCTGGCTACTGACGCACCCCTCGGTCTATACCCTGGGACTGAACGGCGATCCTAGTCACGTGCTCGGGAACCCCCCGGCACCTTTGATTCGTACTGACCGAGGCGGTCAGGTCACCTGGCATGGTCCCGGACAGTTGGTGGTTTACACCTTAATGGATCTTCAGCGCCTCGAAATTGGCATCCGGGCCTACGTGACGCTGATTGAACAAGCCATCATCGCGCTCCTTGTCCAGTATGGCCTATCGGCCGAATCCCGGCGGGAGGCTCCTGGTGTTTATGTTTCAGGCGCCAAAATCGCCTCCGTAGGGCTCAAGGTCACCCGCGGCCGGTGCTATCATGGTTTCAGCCTCAATGTGAATCCGGATCTTTCCGCTTTTGATCACATCAATCCCTGTGGCTACGTAGAACTCAAAGTAACCAGCCTTGAAAGGCTCGGCGTCTTGACCACGACAAATGAGGTCATGCCGGGCATGATCGCAGCGTTTCTGGCGCAACCACCCCTTCAATACTCCGCTTCACCATGAAAGAACCTGATGATTTTTCCGCGCCGTCACGGAAACTTCCGGACTCGCATCAGCGAAATGACAAGAAGCTGGCCCGCATTCCCATCAAGGTCGATACCTCGCAAACGCCGCTAAAGAAGCCGGAATGGATTCGAGTTCGTCTGGGGAATCCCGAGCAGGTTCAGGACGTAAAGAGAATTTTAAGATCCCGGGGACTCCATAGCGTCTGTGAAGAAGCTGCCTGCCCCAATCTAACGGAATGCTTTAGTCAACGAACAGCAACATTCATGATCCTGGGGGATGTGTGCACCCGCCGCTGTCCTTTCTGTGATGTGGCCCATGGCCGACCGAAACCGCCGGACATCAATGAGCCCGCGCACCTTGCGGATACTATCGCTGAGCTGGCCCTTCGTTATGTGGTCATCACATCTGTTGACCGTGACGATCTCAAGGATGGGGGTTCTCAACATTTTGTCGACTGCATTCGCTCGATTCGCGAGCGTTCACCCTCTACGCGAATTGAGATCCTGACACCCGACTTTAGAGGTCGGCAGGACGTCGCTCTCGAACTTTTGAAGCTAGCGCCACCGGATGTTTTCAACCATAACCTTGAGACCGTTCCACGGCTTTACAAGGCGGCCCGACCGGGGGCGGATTATCTGGTTTCCTTGAAGTTGTTGCGCGATTTCAAGCAGCAACATCCCGCCGTCCCGACCAAATCTGGACTCATGTTGGGCTTGGGTGAATCGTTTGAAGAAATCAGGGAGGTCCTTCGAGACCTTCGGAACCATGACTGTGAGATGCTCACCATTGGTCAATATCTCCAGCCCAGCCATGACCATCTAGCCGTCCAACGTTATGCAACTCCGGATGAATTCCGAGAGCTTGAAGGCTATGCCTACTCGCTTGGCTTCACTTCAGTAGCCAGCGCCCCAATGGTGCGTTCTTCGTACCATGCAGACCAGCAAGCCGCGGGTCTACTCGAACTACCTTAAGCGATTAGCTTAAAGCGCCTGACCAGAGCAATAAGCCCTTTCTTTTCCTTATCCCATAGAAAAAGCCCCGTGTCTCGCGACAAGGGGCTTTTCATGTTCCCTCTTCAGGGTCTTGGGGTGCCGGCCAGGCCGGCACCTTTCAGACTTACATGAAGGACGGGATCAGCGGAGCATCGATCTGGGTGATCGTACGGTTGCCGGCTGCGTCGAAGAAGAACAGCAGACCTGCAAAACGTGAGTCAGGATCGTAGATGATGTCAGCCAGACGGTAAACTTCCCATGCAGCGTCAGAAGCCTGAACTTCTACAGTGCGGGTTTCACCCGGTGCGATTGCGCTGTTGTCGCTGACAGACAGGCCATCTTCAGCCAGAAGGTCTTCCGGGTAACCAGTGGTGTCACGGAATACTTCTGAATCCAGGAAGCGGACAGATGCGGTGTAGAACTCACCCAGACGGACAGCGGCGTTGCCGTTGTTCTTGATGGTGAGCTTCATACGCATTGCACGACCCGGTACGCGGTAGGTTGCATCTTCAACCTTGACGCTGATGGTTGACTTCTCGTCAGCGTTCGCCTTGATACCACGCATCGTACCAGCCTGCAGCGGGATGGTGATCGGGTACTTGCTGTTCGCTGAAGACATCGCGAAGATAACGATCAGGACAGTCGCTGCTGCGAAAGCCATACCGACCTTCTTGTCGCCACCTGAAACCAGCTCATCCGCACGGCCAGCATTGACCATCAGGAAGCGCGGCAGGAACACCGGACGACGGACCCAGTAGATGATCCACGCCAGACCAAAGGCATACCAGAAAGCGTGCCAGAAGTAGGTGTTTTCCAGGTTGTAGTTTTCAAGATCGATGGTCGCACCGGTCAGGGTGGTCAGCGGGTTCTTGAAGTCAGCCATTGAGCCTTCAATGGTGATCCACTTGCCCGGTCCAATGATCGGACCACCGCCCTGGACGTTCATCATGGTGTGGACGTGCCAGTCACCCGGACGACGTGCCTTCAGAACAACCTTGAAGTCATAGGTCTTGCCGATTTCCAGACG
>JBDKLO010000084.1:0-3765 GCA_039795615.1 Pseudomonadota bacterium | reverse complement strand
CACCATCATTGTGGCGGATACGACCCTGGGTGCTGACGTTCGCAAATCAATCATGCGCCTGGTCGGTGCTTTGCTCGGAGCCCTGTTGGGCTACCTCTGGCTGATTTTAGGACAGCCCCTCGCCGATACCATCGCGGGATTCCTGGTGACGCTGGTGCCCTTTCTGGTGATCTGTGCCTGGACCGGAGCGACCAGCCCGCGATTGAATTATGCCGGGCTTCAGATCGGACTTGCTTTCTCGATGACCGTCTTTTCGGAATTGGAACCCGGAACGTATCTTGGAACCGGATGGTATCGGGTCCTCGGCATTCTCCTCGGGATTTCGGTGATGGGCGTCGTGGACTATTTTCTATGGCCTGCCAAATCCGTCGAAATGGCCCGGCTTCGTGTCATCCAGACCCTGCAACAGATTCGGGATAATCTCAGAAAAAATCCCGGCATTTCCGATCTCAATCTGGAGCTCTCCGTCAGTACGCTTCGCATGATGGACAGCAATCTCAAGGATGCGGTCTATTTTCTCGATTTTGCCCGAATGGAGCCTGGATCCAGCCAACCGAAGGCCCGGCGTGTGGTCATCCAGACCAGCGCATTGATTCAATCCGTCACTCATCTATCCAAAATCATCGAAAGCCGGCATCGGCTCTTTCTGGAACGGCGCATGACGATCGGAAGAACCGTCTTGGGTGAGGTTCAAACCCCCCTCAAGAAGGCCTATGCCGAGGAATACAATGCCCAGGTCCAGGCCTTGGTCCACTTGAGGCCCACCGATCACACCATCGACCTTGAAGATCAGCTGACCCGCCTGGTCCTTCGGATGGAGGCGCTTGAGGCCTTCAAGAAGGTCAATGAGGAGGAAAGACGTTACATCGATGCCCTCATTGATCTGGAGCGTAAGCATGTGCGGGCACTCCTTGCGATTCGACAACAAATCAATGAGAGCCTGGAACCGGTCTCGGGAACTTTGTCCGAAGAGAACCTCAATGCCCCTTGAGGCCCTCGGCCTTGAGGACTGTCCGGACCGCAGGGCGATCGCCGACAATGGCCCGGTAACTTCGGACGGCCGGCCAGGGATTGAGATCAAAACGGACCATTTCGGCCCAGTTCAGGACCACGAAAAGATAGGCATCCGCGACGGAATAGCCCCCCGGCAGGAGATAGGGATTCTCGCGAAGGTGAACCTCCAGATAATCCAGCTTCTTCTTGAGTTTATCGACCAACACCGTGCGGGAAGCCTCCGGAAGATTTCGCGTCCAAAGCGGCGCAAATCCCTGGTGCATCTCGGTCGCGACATAACTCAACCATTCCACCGCCCGAAACCACGCAGGATCACCCATCGGCGGTGCAATGCCTGAACGGGGCTTTTTGTGGGCAAGGTAGAGAAGAATGGCCACATTCTCGGTCAGAATGCCCCCCTCTTCGAGCTCCAGCGCAGGGACATAACCTTTGGGGTTGATCGTCCGGAAGTCGATGCCGTCTTCCGTTCGATGCGTGGCCAGATCCACCCGCACAAGATCGAGCGCAATGCCCTCTTCTTCGGCAACAATATGGGCGGCCATGGAACAGGCGCCGGGGGTATAGTAGAGTTTCATCCTGCACTCCATGAGGAAGATGGGGAATCCCGTATCAATCAGTGACCGCCGGAGGCGGTATCCTGAATACATTGTAGAGGCACTAACCCCATGTACGTCCAACGATGGGTTCATCAACTGACCCAGCACCTCTGGTACGAGCGCGACCAGCCCAACCCCCTCCTCGTTCCCTTGGGTAAAGTCTATGGCCAGGGCGTGGGTCTGGTCCGGGAAGCCTATGAAACCGGCCGCATCGCATCCCGTGGCCTCCCAGTCCCCGTCATTGTCGTCGGCAACATCACGGTCGGTGGGACCGGGAAGACGCCTTTGACCATTTGGCTCGCTCAACGTCTCAAGGAACGCGGCTACCGGCCGGGCATCCTCAGCCGGGGTTATGGCGGCATCACACCCCGCCACCCTCTGGAAGTCACCATCAATACCTCCCCCCGATTGGCGGGCGATGAACCGGTGATGATGGCCCGAAAAACCGGCTGCCCTGTTTTCATTTTCCCCAAACGGGTGGATGCTGGTCATGCACTGATCGCCCGCCACGGTGTCGATATCCTGATCGCCGATGATGGGCTTCAGCATCACGAACTCGAAAGGGATCTCGAGATTGCCGTAGTCGATGGCTCTCGCGGTTTTGGTAACGGCCACCTGCTGCCGGCAGGTCCCTTGAGAGAACCCGTCGAGCGTCTCGATCAGGTGGACTTTGTGGTCTACAACGGCGGTGATTCCGAGGATGGCGTGAAAATGAGCCTTCGCGGTTCAAGGCTGACCAATCTTCGTCAGAACTGCATGAAGCGTCCTCTGGAACACTTCAGGGGTCAGAAGATCCATGCCATGGCGGGCATCGGTCATCCGGATCGTTTCTTCCGCCAGCTGGAAGCTGCTGGCCTTGAGATTGAAGCTCACCCCTTTCCGGATCATCATGCCTACACGGAAAAGGACCTGGCCTTTGCCCAGGGAAAACCCCTGCTCATGACTGAAAAAGATGCCGTCAAGTGCATGGGATTTGCCCGGGACGACGACTGGTTCCTGCCAGTTGAAGCCGAACTACCTCAAGGCTTTGCCGATGCCATCATTCGCAAGTTGCGCGAGAATTTGGCCACAACGCAATAAACGACGTCTGACGAAGGATCGAAAGGGTCACGGAGCGGGAATGGGGTGGGTTCCAGTCATGAGTTCGACGGCGCGTCCGTGGCATCGACCGCGGTAACTCCATGACGCTCGCCACTTCTGTCCGTTTCGGAGGACGCATCAACATGAAGCAAGGCTTCACCGCAGGCCTTTTGCTCCTGTCCCTGATGAGCTACCCGGTCGTTTCATTTGGCGTTGCCGGCTATGAATCACTGGATCGTCCGAGCGAGTGGCGTCCAGGGCTCCCCTATTTCAAGCCCAAGGACCAGCCTCTTAAGGATTTTGAACTCCCCAAACCTTCGACGGAGCCGTCGGTTCCAGAGGGTGAGTCTCGCAAGATCAAGGTCAGCTCCTTTAGGTTCGAAGGTAATACGATCATCGCCTCCGAAGTGATCCAGGCCCTCATCGATCAATTTACGCAGGATCATGTAAAGGACGGAAAGTCATCGGTCGATCAAATCGAGATCCTCCGCCGCGAGATCACGCAGGTCTATATTGATCAGGGGTATATCAACTCAGGGGCCCGCATCGACGCCTACGACCCTTCGACGGGTCGGGTCTCCATCAAGATCGTCGAAGGAAAAATCACCGATTTCGTCATTCGTGGACTTGAAGGACTCAGCGCCGATTACATCCGAAGTCGCCTTGAAACCGCATCGGATGAGCCTTTCAATATTCAACAACTGCAGGCCAATTTCCAGTTGTTGCTGAATGACCCTTTGCTTGAGGGAATGAAGGGAAAAATCAGACCCGGGGACGAACCCGGCGAGGCCATCATCGACGTGGAGGTGCAACGCGCCAGGGCGTATGGTCTGACCACATTCGTCGACAACTACCGCCCCCCCACCATTGGTGCCATCGGCGCCGGAGGCAGTGGCTGGGTGAGAAACATGACGGGGCTGGGCGATGCGTTCCAGATGACCATCGGTGGCAGCGGCGGTTCCATGCGATATTCGGGGGGGTACAGCATTCCCCTGTTTGGCACCCGAGCGCTGGGCTACATCAACTTCGACGAAGGGAATTCTCAGGTCATCGAATCCTCTTTCCAGAA
This sequence comes from Pseudomonadota bacterium, assembly GCA_039795615.1. Classification (GTDB taxonomy): domain Bacteria; phylum Pseudomonadota; class Gammaproteobacteria; order Methylococcales; family Methylococcaceae; genus UBA6136. The sequence goes on along the minus strand of JBDKLO010000084.1, from coordinate 6 downwards.
CCTCAA
>JBDKLO010000083.1:0-3802 GCA_039795615.1 Pseudomonadota bacterium | reverse complement strand
GATCGATGCTCCGCTGATCCCGTCCTTCATGTAAGTCTGAAAGGTGCCGGCCTGGCCGGCACCCCAAGACCCTGAAGAGGGAACATGAAAAGCCCCTTGTCGCGAGACACGGGGCTTTTTTCTTGGCGAAGCCAATATAGGAGCCCCTCTGGCCGCCAGACCGTAAAAAACCGGCTTGGAAGCGCTCGATTCAGTGGGCAAGCCCTGATGTCAGCTTAAAACACCGGTAGAATGAGCAGTTTGGTTCATTACTCGAAGGTGTGATGTTCGTTCTTCATTGCTCCTGGATTCCTGAATCAGGCGATGGATTTATCCAGGCAGGTGATTTCTGGCTCTGGATCGAATCTTCAGTCGAAGCGAGCGGGGTCACCCCGGGCGCAGCGCCTGACTGTCTCCAGAAGCCTGAGGCCATTCTCTTCCTCGAGGAACATCTGGGCATTCCCCTTTCACCTTATGAAAGGCGCTTTCATTTCAAAAGCCAGAAGCTCGGATTTCTGAGGGCTGGCGAAGACTTTCTGACCGCACTTGACCGCAGCAGTGAAATGCCGCAGCCGACGAAGACGGCCTGCGAAATCGCATATCTTGATGTGATGGCCTATCGGCTGGCTCGCCCCTTCTCTCAGTTTCTTGATCTCAAGCGGCAGTTCATGACGAGTGCCGGAACACTCCAGAGCGCGGCCGACTTTGACTTCTGGGCGCTTCTGGTGGAACGGGTCCACCTGCTTCTTCTTTCGGACCGATATATTCCGGTCCCACGGATGCCGAACGATCCCTTAGGGCGAGAAGGCGAAGTGCATGTCGGGTGGTCACTGGTTCCCGAACCCGGGGATCCTTTTCCTGAAGATCTTCTGAATGTCATGCCAGGGCGCTGTTGTTTCTTCGATGAACGCGCCTTTGAACCGCGCAGCCTGCTGCTGCATTGCACCGAAGTTCTTCTCCAACGGGCCGTCACGCATTGCTTGCCACCGGCGGCGATGGTGCGAAAACTCCGCGGGACTTTTTTTGAGAAGACTTTTCAGGGGCTCGGGGATCCACAGCCTCTCCAAGGGGCAGCGGTCGCTGAATCGGCCGGTTACTGGGAGGCTTGGCGACAAGAGGTCGGGGCGGCGCATGAGGACCGAGACTTTACCCTGAGTTTCCAACTGGTCGAAGCAGAGGCTGAGGATCAGCCCTGGCGGATTGAAATGGGAGTCCTTTTGGCGAAGGATCCATCGAGACATATTCCGATCGATCAGTTCTGGTCTGAGTGGGCGGCTTTCAGCCCATCAGGGAGCGAGGGGGTTTCCCTGGGCCGTTTGCTGGAATCTCTGGGACAGGCCGCCCGCATTTTTCCGCCGCTCTTGGAGGGGCTGGATGCCGCTGTCCCCAAGGGCATCCGCCTGGATCTGGATGCGGCCTTCGACTTTCTGGAACGTGATGCCTGGGTTCTGGAGGAAACCGGATTCAAGGTGCTGGTTCCTTCGTGGTGGACCCCTCAAGGTCGCCGTAAAACGCGAATCCGCCTTCGTGCAGGAACTGCTTCGGGCCCGGTGGCCTGCCGACGCGTCGGACTCGACCTTCAGCACATTACCAACTATCGCTACGAACTGGCCCTGGGTGAGGAACCCGTGGATGAGGGGGAATGGACTCGCCTGGTCGATAGTAAATCACCACTGGTCAAGTTCAGGGGCGAGTGGATGGTGCTGGATCGCGAACGCATGGGGGAAATGCTGACGTTCTGGCGCCGACATCGTGAGGGAGAGGCCCCACTGTCGCTCCTCGATCTCCTCAAGGTGACCTCGGAGGATACCGACTTTCTGGAGATTGATCCCCGCGAGGCACTCCATGAGATGCTTTTAAAGCTTCGTGATTACCGAACGATTGCCCCGGAAGAAAATCCCCCAGGTCTTTTAGCCGATCTTCGTCCCTATCAGAAACGAGGTTTGGCCTGGATCGCTTTTCTTGAAAGTCTGGGGTTGAACGGCTGTCTTGCAGATGACATGGGCCTTGGAAAAACCATTCAGGTTCTGGCCTTGCTCCTCAAGGAGGCGGCCGGTAATGAAAATCGCACGCCCACCCTCCTGATTGCGCCGACCTCCGTCATCGGCAACTGGCGCATGGAAATTGAACGTTTTGCGCCAGAACTTAAGGCCTACGTCCATCACGGGGTCGATAGAATCCGGGATCCTGAGGCCTTCGAGCAGCGCATCCAGGGCCATCCCATCATCATTACGTCCTACGCTCTGGCCCGCCGGGATGAGAAGCTTTTGAGTGCCATCCCCTGGTTCAGGGTCGTCCTTGACGAAGCGCAGAACATCAAAAATCCCTCGTCGGCTCAAACCCGATCCATTCTGAAGTTCAAGTCCCAGCACCGGTTGGCGCTGACCGGGACCCCTGTGGAAAATCGCTTGCTTGATCTGTGGTCGATCTTCAACTTCCTCAATGCGGGATATCTGGGGCGCCAGGCCCAGTTCAGGTCAGGCTTCGAGGTCCCGATTCAACGGGATAACGATGGCGAGCGGGCCGAAACCTTAAGGCGGATGATCCAACCCTTTGTTCTGCGTCGAGTGAAGACCGATCCCGAGATCATTCGGGATCTGCCGGAGAAAGTTGAAAATCGCCAGTATTGCCAACTGAGTCTTGAGCAGGCCTCCCTCTATGAAGCGGTGGTGCGGGACATTGAAACCCAGTTGCAACGCTCCGAAGGCATCAGTCGTCAGGGCTTGATTCTTTCGACCCTGACGCGACTCAAACAGATCTGTAATCACCCGGCCCATTTCCTTCATGATGGCAGCCGTTTTTCAAATGACCGCTCTCCCAAGCTGGAACGTCTTTGCGACATGCTGACGGAGGTCATCGAGGAGGGCGAAAGCGCGTTGGTTTTCAGCCAGTTTGCCGAGGCAGGCGCCGCCCTTCAGAAGCATCTCCATGCGACGCTCGGTTGCCCGGTCTTCTACCTCCATGGGGGGGTCTCGGCTGCTCAACGAGAGAAGCTGATTGCCGAGTTCCAGGACCCTCAGACAGGCCCTGCCGTTTTCGTGCTTTCCCTGAGAGCCGGGGGCCTTGGGATTACGCTGACCCGGGCCAATCATGTCTTTCACTTTGACCGCTGGTGGAACCCGGCTGTCGAGGATCAGGCCACGGACCGGGCGTTTCGCATCGGCCAGCACCGAAACGTTCTGGTCCACAAGTTCATTGCCGTGGGGACGCTTGAGGAGCGCATCGATCGGCTGATTGAGGAAAAAAAGGAGGTCGCCTCATTGATCGTCAGCAATGACGAATCCTGGCTCTCCAAACTCGACAATGAAACCTTTAAGGCCCTCATCGCGCTCAATCGCGAATCGGCCATCGCCTAAGGCCCTGCCTAGAGAAGGTCAGCGCGACCGTATCGGGCGATCTGCGGGTTGGAAGGATTCTTTCGCTCCCGGGTGAAGGCCCACATCTGATCCCCCAGGCTATAGTGCCACCACTCCTCGGGATGGCGCTCAAATCCCGCGGATTGCATGACCTCCAGCAATTGGAGTCGGTGACGATGCAAGTCGGGTTCTTTTTCGAGAAAGAAATCGGGGAGCGAGCGATCGGAGTTCTCATCGATGGGGGAACCCATGGGGACGTCGACGCCATCCCGAGTGCACAAGGTCAGGTCGATAGCGGCCCCGGTGGAATGGGGCGGGGGCGAACCCGGATCATCCGAAGGTTCAGCCCAGATCCGATAGGTTCGCTCCCACAGAATTTGCGCTTCATCCGATGGGATGGCGTCTGGGCTTCGACCGCCGGAAAGCGTCATGAATTCATGGATCACCATAAAGGACTGGATCGCATT
>JBDKLO010000082.1:0-2736 GCA_039795615.1 Pseudomonadota bacterium | reverse complement strand
GTCGTTTCCAGCGATCTCCGGATTGAACCGGGACCCAAGCTCTGTTCGATCGATGATCCGACCTGCGAGGCCTGCCAGTAGGCCTTTAGGACGGAGGCCCGGCGACCGGGGGGGAGTCGGGCTCTCAGGTGTTGGCTTGGAATCTATGGCCTTTGGCCGCTTTAAACGCCGAATTCGAAAGGGTTCGGCGTTTTCTTTGGTGCATACAACACGGGCATTTTCGCAGTCGGGGTCGAAGACGGATAGAATAATGCGGTTATCTTGCCGCGGTTTCTGCGCCGATAGGATCTGGCCTTTAAGATTGGATCATGAGGGCAGGGGCAGGGTGGCGCGATGACTCTGCTGAGCGTCAATGGACAGGCCCAATTTTCGAGTTGCATGCAAATCCCCTCTAAGAAATTCATTGTCGGTGGAAGTCAGCTCAAGAAGCTGAGAAACGCCTTGGCCGTCATTCATTGCCGGCGGCTGCTCTCGACCTTTCAAAAAGAAGCGGAAGGGACGATTTCCCATGATCAGGCTAAGCGCGTCACCTACCTGACGGAGCTTTTTTCCAGAATTCACCGCGAAATTTTCGAGGATTGGAAAGAGCAGGCCATTACCCAGGATCGTCCGGGTGCCATGGCGAGTGCGGATGACCGTAAATTGTTTCGTGAGACGATCGAAAGCCTCGTCCTCTACGACGATAAGAATCAGGACACGGCTATTTTTGACAACAATGGCTTTGTCATCAAAACCGAAAATATTGCTGAACGTCTGGCCCGTTTTTACCATGCGATGCGCGCCATCAAGCCCTTTGGTTATGGCAACAAGCTAACGCTGGATTTCTTCATGATCGCCCTGAGCAACCTGCCGGCGTTCAGTAGCGTTTATGAACGAGGGATCGACTTTCGGCGGCTTGAACCCCGGGATGCCGATATCCTTCACGACTCCAAGAGCTCGCTGCAAGAGGTCTGTCACGCCTTCGTGCACGCCATGGATCCCTCGCGGGCCCGATGCCTCCTCAATAAGGCGAATGGCTATGGCGTCTGGCCTGAACAGAAGGCCTTCGTCTTTGGTATGCCGTTTCTTCGGCATCGAACGGCCGAGGGGCTCGATTGTCTGGTGACGGTCAATGGTGGGCTGGTTCCGCTTTCAAGTCTTCATGAGGACCAGATTCCCCTAGGCGTTCACTTTGCCGATTACCCGTTGTCGCTGACGGAGAACGTGATTGGCTACCTTCCTGGAACCGAAAGCCTTCGGGGCAAACCTTATATTGATGGTATCCGCATCGGCCCCAACGGTGAGGCGCCCCTGTTCTGTCTCGACGTCAATATCCTGACAGGCCTTCGCTCGCCCAGCCATACCGAATTTGTGGAGCTTTTTAAGCAAACCCTGGGTGAAAAAACGCCGATTTTTGATCTGGCCAACAATGCTGAGCTGCGCGACCAGCTGATTTTGGCGGCTGAAGGTGATGAACGTCTTCGCCGAGGAGTCGAAATTGCCCACGATCATCTCAGTGCCATTGCCAGCAAGCTGGATCGTATCAAGCAGGGAATTTTTGCCGACAAGACGCCCGTGGACCTGCCGTCACTCTTTCTCTGTATGGGCGGCGCAGGTGCCGGCAAGACGGCTGTTGAAGAGATTGCAAGGGCCGACTGCGGTGACAATTTTGTCATTGCCAGCCTGGATGAATTTCGAAAGCAAAGTGATCTTTATCTGGTGATGACGGCGGCCAATCACCACAGTGATGACTATATTTATGTCGAGCCCTTTGCCAATACCCTTCGGGACTGGGTGGCTGCAGAAGCTCGAAACCGAAAGGTCAGTCTGCTGTACGACGGAACCAGTATTCCCTACATTCCACGCTACTCGGGCATTGTCGAGTCGTTCAAGCGGGAAGGATTTAAGACCCTGATTGCCGGGATTGATGCTTTTATCGTCAAGCCGCGGGGTCGGGAAGAAGAGCTACCGCGCGTTGCCGCCATTTTAAGCGTCAAGGATCGGTTTGAACGGACCGGTCGGGCACTGCCCTGGGTGGTCGCGGTGGATAAACATATCCGAGCGCCGGGGACGTTTCTGGATGCGCTCCAGCATACGGCGCTCGATAAATTGTCCCTCTTTGCCAATGACGGCAAGATCGATCGGCATTATCTGGTCGCGGAGACCTTTTCCCTGGCCTCTGAGGAGATTGCCGAACTTCAGCTCAGCCAGTGTGAGGGCCGGTTGACGGAAGCACTGATTCAGCTGATGAAGACCCGCGAGAGCTCAACCCTTCGAAATCTCTCAGGGGGAGACGCTCAAAAAATGGATGAGCTATTTGCCAGAATCCCGAACTGGGGTGAGGCCAACGTCGGGTATCTGGTCTACAGCTATCGCAACGCCCACCGGGTACTGGTGATCTATAACCTGAGGCGCATGGTCGACTTCCTCGAAAAGGGCCAGCTCAATCCCAATGCCTCAGGTGAGGACGGGCTACTCCATAAGAATGCGAGTCTGGCCTTCCATATTGCCCCAGGCTCCCCGGAGCCCTGGACGATCCAGTTGCAGGATTCGACACAATCTTGACGCGTTTGCTGCTCTGGCACTGGAACATTTTCTAAAATCGGGAACTTTTTCCCGTTGTTTTGAAGCAATCTCGCTTTTTGTATTGAGCTTGGCCTCAAATTTGAGTAACCTCCACGGGCAGAATCGAAGCCAATAGCAAATGGTGTTTCAACATCGGTGAAACGGAGGGGTCCCACCGGGACCCCTCGTGGT
>JBDKLO010000081.1:0-2951 GCA_039795615.1 Pseudomonadota bacterium | reverse complement strand
CGACCAGGGAGAAAAACCAGAGGATGACCACGTCCAGCAGGATGGCCAGAAACACCGCGATGCTGCTGTCGATCCCCTGAGAATTGAGCCCGAAATATAAAAGCCAAGGCCCCAGGATGGCTGTCAGCCAGCCGATGCGCTGAAATGAGGTCAGGTCATCGCGTTTGACTTTTGTCTCACGGATTTTGGGTTCCGCAGGTTCCAGAGTCTCCCGAAATCGACCCGCCAAAGTGGTCAACGCGTGGTCCTTGATTTGAGGGAACGCTTTACCCAAGGCCATCGCCGATTGCGAATTCAATCGCCAACCCTGGATTTCACCGGTCGCAACGACGGTAAATAGGTTGCTCTTGAAACCGGCAAGGCACTCCTCGCCGCATTCAAGGTGTTGCCCATGAGGTTGGCCTGGGGGGTCAAATCGAAGAGCCGATGCACCGGGTTCGAACTGGAAGAAGCTCTGACAGGCTTCACCGGCTTGTTGGATGACCTCCCCCGATTGAAATGTGCAGGGTTCAAACTGATTGATGAGCCTTGCCCATTGCTGCCGTGGCAATGCGGAAAGGGCACGTGAGGACTCTATGAGAGTGACCTTCCGGAAGGATGCGCTCATTTTTGGGGGATACTCAAGAATGGGAACAATGATGGATCATCAGCCAGGGAATGACTCAATTAACCTTCACCTTTCAGGACCATTTCACCATAAGCCTCAGGGGTGATGACCCCACCGAGCGCATGGGCCGACCCTTGATCTTTGGGAGGAAGGACGTCCTGAACGGCATCGATTCTCTTCCATTGAGGGATGGGAGCCTTTCCGCTTGCCGAGGGCGTGTATTTTGATGGCTCAAGGGCGGTCATTCGATGAATATAGCGCGGACAGTTGATGAATATTTCCTGCACAGCGACACGAACCACCATTTCGGCGCCGGGATAGGCTTTCAAGAGTGGATCGTCAGGCTCAATTCGGGCGTCACCGTGAATTCGAATACGGTGGGGCGTTTCAAAATCAATCAGCAGCAGGCCAATTTTGGCATGGTCTTTCATGTTGCCCGCCGAGAGATACATGCCATTTCCATCATAGAGGGGAAAGGCAAGTTCACGTGGGCTTAAAACCTTAATGAGACCTGGATTTCCTCCCTTGTAGGAGCAGGTGGGATAACCGCGATGATCAATGGTCGTCAAGAAAAAGAAATTCCGGCTTTCGATAAAGGGTTGATGATGTTCGCTGATTTCTTGGGCCACAATCATCGATTCCAACCGATTCGCAAGTTCAAGACTCTCATGCTGAGATTGAAGCTCGCGATGAGAGGGGCTATAGAAAGGGCTCATTGGTGATTCCAGGAGGCGGTGGATTAATTCACTCCGAAGCGTAGTAGTCTCTCTCATCGGACGCAACGATCTTTTACCCTCTGAGTGGACCGACTGACCGTATGATTAACTATGATCATCGTCTGGATGCCCCCATCGATCGCCCTCCTCGAAGGTAGACAACGGCCTATGATTTCTTCCTTATTTCGCATCATTTCCAAGTTCGCCTTGTTTGCCATCCTGCTGGGTGGAGATGCCCATGCGATCAACGAAGCACCCGCACCGAATAAGACCGACCTTGGAACGCTCCTCAAGAAGGTTCAAGAGCGTCATGGCCTTCGAATTCAGTGGCCTGAATCCCTCAGCCATGATGTTATCGCCATCCCAGCGCCTCAAACTCAGGATCCAGACCTTGCACGGCTTTTAAAAGGCTATAACTGGATCGGAGTGCGCGATGTGACCGGCGCATGGAGCTCGGTCATCATTACCGGACGGAATGGGGATGGTCAGGAGGGGGGGCTTTCTGCTTCCTCCGGAGTTCCGCTCAAGTATCGGGCACCCCCTAAACGTATTCCTGACAAATATCGTGGGTTTCCCAAAGGTTCGGTCTATCCGGTCGACATCTCAGTGGCGATGCTCCGAAAAATGTCTCTCGGCGAACGGCTGGTCCTTAACTTGCCCTCGGGTGATCATGCGCTACTTCATGATCGGGCATGGGATCACGCGAATGGAGATCGGACTTGGGTTGGGAAGGAAATCACGGATCAGGGCTTGTATCGCACCCTGATTACCTTGGGTGATCATGATCAAATCGATGGGCAGATTGTGACCCCTGAGGGCACCTATCAATTGGAATCTGATCAGAACGGCCAATGGCTGATTGACCTGAAGGCATCGGGACTTCAGCCCGGAAGCTTCGATCAAGGTGGGATCCCACCGGTCATTCCAGCTGTCGTCACCTCCACCATGGCTTCGGCTGGATCATCGACCGTGCCTTCAAGCCCATCTCCGGGTTTTACCGGCGGATCATCGGGTCAGCGGGGGTCTCAAATCGATCTTTTGCTGCTCTACACGGAAGATCTTTCTAATTCCGATCCTCTGACGCGTTTGAATAGTCTCATTGCCTTTGCAAACCAGGCCATGATCGATAGCAAAGTCAGCATTCAATTTAATTTGTTGGACGCAAAGGAAGTGGCCTATTCGCATGAAGCCACGAATCTTGTGGCTTTGAATCAATTAACGTCCTCGCAAGACGCCTTCAAAAGCGTTAATCAGCAACGGGAGAAACTGGGCGCTGATCTGGTGCTGCTGATCAGACCGTTTCATCCAACGACGGCGGATAACTCATGTGGAGATGCCTGGATCAATGGGGGGAGTGGCGGTGGCCTCTCCCCTGATCTTGCCTTTGGTGTCGTCAATGATGGCCGGGCAGGGGGGCTTTATTGCAGTAATTACACTCTGGCGCATGAGCTCGGCCATCTCCTGGGAGCTGCGCATGATCGCTCCCATGCCAGCAGCTCCGGTCATTTCAGCTATTCCTACGGGTACGGAAAGCAAGGAATCTTTGGCGACATCATGAGCTATTTTTCGCCGGAAGTCGGGATCTACGCGAATCCCGATCTAAAAGACTGCCTTGGCGAGCGGTGCGG
>JBDKLO010000080.1:0-3519 GCA_039795615.1 Pseudomonadota bacterium | reverse complement strand
ACGTTGAGGCGTTACGTCGGCGGGAGGTTGTCATCTCTGGACTCCATCCGAGCCACTGGCGTTCTGATAGCGAGGTCGTGAGTGTCTACGAACCCGTTTACGATCTCAAAGGGCGATATCGCCTCATGGTGACAGCGGATATGGATGTCCGGTCCATTGCGATCAATCTGCAGGGCCTCAAGGTGCCGGCAGGGACGTCCATTTTCCTCTTTGATGGGGGAGGGCGTCTTTTGGCCTCTTCCTTAAGACAGACGGATGAGGAAGCGGGTGTCACTGATCCCGCCGCGTTTCCTTTGCTTTCCAAAAACAGTAATCCAGCGATTCAGGCTGCGAACCTTGCGCTTCAAACGCAGAAAGGGGGCTATGTCGTCAACGAAGAAAAGACCCTCAGAATCAAGCAAGGGGACCAGCTTTACTACGTTTATGTCTCGCCTGTAGTCCGCGATAGCGGTCAGGACTGGAACTTTGCCATTGCCATTCCACAAAGTGGTCTCATTAATCACATTTTGTACGGCATTCGGGTGGCGGGTTGGGCCACAGGAGCGCTGGTCATTCTCGCAATCCTGATGGGCGTTTTTCTGGCAGGCTGGATTACCCGACCCATTCAGACCCTAGGAAGGGCGGCGCAGGCGCTTGAGTTGAACCAGCTCGATGATCCCTTGATGCCCATGTCGGCGCTCACGGAAGATTCAAAGCGTCCGAATGAGTTTGGACGCCTAGCCAGTCTCTTCCTCAGGATGATCGCCGAGGTGCGAGCGAGACACCGCCTCTTGGAAATTCAGCTGGAGCAGCTCCGGGTCGATGTCAACGATAAAGAGACGGAAGCCGAGGTTCAGGCTATTGCTGATTCTGACTTTTTTCAGGGGCTTCGGTCGACAGCTCTCAAATTGCGGGGGGTCCATCGACATGATGTCGAAGTCTAGACTCGAGCTCGATAGGGAACAATTTCTGTTGTTAGAGGCTATTTGATGGGACGGCTCATTGCAGTTCATTCCTTTCGGGGTGGCACCGGCAAATCCAACATTTCGGGGAACGTTGCGGCGTGGCTTGCAACGCAAGGTCGCCGAGTTGGAATTATCGATACGGATATCCAATCGCCGGGCCTTCATGCCCTCTTTGGTGTCTCGCCAGGCGGCATTCAGCACACCCTCAATGATTACCTTCTGGGTCGCTGCAGAATTGAAGAGGCTGCCTTCGATGTCACCGGTTCGATCCAGCAAAAAGGGGGCGCGAAGTCAGGACAGATTTATCTGATTCCTTCGAGCATGAAGACGGGAGAAATCACCCATATCATTCAGTCCGGATACGATGTGGGTCGTCTGAATATCGGGTTCCAGCAATTGATACAGAAACTGGAGCTTGATTATCTGTTGGTTGATACACACCCCGGGGTCAATGAGGAGACGCTTCTGGCAGCGGCAATCAGCGACGTCTTGGTGCTGATTCTAAGGCCCGATCGCCAGGATTATCAGGGAACAGCCATCATGTTGGAGCTGGCTCGAAAGCTGCACGTGCCGCATGTCCATCTGGTCATCAATAAGGCCGTGAGTCGCTCCGATTTCAAGGTCCTGGAAGAGCGGGTCGTCACAACCTTCAAAGAACGGGTGCTTGCTGTCATTCCTTTAAGTGATGATGTCGCGGCGCTTGGGAGTTCAGGGCTTTTTTGTGTCGAGCAACCCCAGCACGAATTTACACTGGCGATTCAAAAGATTGCCGCAGCACTTTAGACGGCCTTTTTCTTTTCATAACAACGAGAATGACACATGACGAGCATGGCGCGATTGATCAAAATCCCAGATATTCTCACAGTGGGGAATCTGATCTGCGGCTTATTCGGGATTTTTGCGGCCATTGATGGGAATCCGCTGCAGGCGGCGGGTCTGATTGTGGCTGCGATGGTTCTGGATTCTTTTGATGGCAAAGTGGCTGAGTGGTTGAATCAGAAAAATGCCATGGGAAAAGAACTGGATTCGCTGGCCGATCTCATTTCATTTGGTGTCACCCCCGCGGTTATCTTCTATCTGAGCGATGCGATGGAAAGTGGTGCGTTAAAGAGCGCTATTGCCGCGATGTTTGTGAGCTGCGGGATGCTGCGTCTGGCCCGGTACAACATTTCCGAGGGGACCGGTTTTGAGGGGGTTCCCATTACCGTGAACGGGGTTCTGTTTCCGGCGCTGGTCTTTTTGGGTGCATGGTATCCCGGTGTTTACTCGGGATGGCCCGTCCTGATGGTGATTCAGGGGATTTTGATGGTGAGCTCGCTCAGGATTTCTCGCCTGTTTTAGGCGTTTTTTTGGGATACCGACGCTCAAGATCCTCGGCGTACCTTGAGATCATGCGTATCGATCCCGAATAGGCCTTGGGGAAACGTTTTTGGATCGGCCGAGCGATTCGGTGCCCTGTTTTCGGCCAGAGGATCATGATCCCACCAATCCAGAACGGGGGAATTCCGGGAATTCCGAGTTCACTCAAAAGTCCAGAGATCAGGAGGATCCAGCCCACATCTCTTGGAAGATGGGCGAGCCCTTCTGGAAGTTCCGGGATTTCAGTCTCAGGTGGCTTGTTCTTATTCATGAGATTGGTTGCAATGGATATCTGATTCCGGCATTCAGGATAGGTCCAGAATGTGACTGGTCCGTGAAGAGTCGACGCGTCCCGTCGATAAGACGGGACGGGGCAGGATATCTAAATCACGCTTGAATTTGGGGCCTTTATGAAACGACATATGACAGCACTTTTGGTCAATGGAATCGCTTGGGGTGTGCTCACCGCCATGCTCGCGGGCTGCACCCCCTTCAATCAAGGAATTGATCAGGATCTCAGCAACCAATCGATGGTTTGCAAGGATGGAATCAAGTACTTGCCATTTACCAATGGTAGGGATCAGGCCTACACCTCTGAAGGCCGTCCAGAAACCTGTCCTCGAGATCTTTAATTCAGTGAAAGGCCGTTTCTGCGCCTGATCTTAATGTTCATGTAACAATCATTTTGTTGAATTGTCATGTCCGGGGGCGATGCAGTGACCCCGATGATCACCCTGGCTGCAAAGTCACGACGGATTCAACATGACGGTCAATCGTTACAAGTCCATCTTTATCTCCGACCTCCACATTGGCTCCACGCAATGTCAGGCCGATGTCCTTCTCGACTTTTTAAAGCATAACGAAAGTGATGTGCTCTATCTCGTCGGTGACATCATCGATTTTTGGGCTCTTTCAAAGAGAGTCTATTGGCCGCAGGATCACAACACGATCATTCAGAAGATCCTGAGAAAGGCACGACATGACACCAAAGTCATCTATGTGCCAGGCAATCACGATGAAAATGTCAGGGACTATGACGATCACGTCTTTGGCGATATCGAAGTCAAGAATTCCATCGTGCACGAGACCGCCGAGGGGAAACGTTACTTGGTGGTCCATGGTGATGAATATGACACCATTGCCAAATATCACCAGTGGATTGCAAAACTCGGGAGCAAAGGCTATGACTTTCTTCTCGAGGCTAATCGGGCCTTAA
>JBDKLO010000079.1:0-9394 GCA_039795615.1 Pseudomonadota bacterium | reverse complement strand
GGGTCGCTGAAGGAGGAGAACTGCCGATTGGAGGTTACAGGAGGAAACCTGTCGGTGTTCTGTTGAGATTGGATATAAGTTTTGCATATATATTCTCGCATTTTAAATCAGTTTTTCTTATGATTCTGATAGGTTTGGGTTGATGGTGAAAATTGGGCGAGCTCCGGTCGGGTTCAAGTCCTTGCCTTTGTCGAGATCCGATCGTGGAGTTCGACTTTCCCTGAACACCGAATTATCATGGCCCCTGCTGTACATGCGCCTGCGCGCCTTGGAAACGATCTGACCTGACATGGAATCCTCGATCACCGAACTACTGGTCCCCGGGTTGAAGCTCATGCTGATTGGCATGGGCATCGTCTACCTGTTTCTGGCTCTGCTGGTCTGGATCATCGGGATTACGGCCCGCTTGGTCAGCGTTTTCAACCCGCAAGCCCATCAGGAACGGAAGTCCAGTCTTGCCGTCGAACCGGATGAGGCTGAGCTGGTTGCCGTCATTGCGGCCGCTCTGGAGCGGGACAAACGCTAGGGGTGCATAAAAAGACCGGTTCTTCGTGGGAAACGGGACACAATCTGCGGCTTGCTCTGCCGGTTTATCGCTAAAGGATTCAAAGGGAATCGACACTATGGCCAAAGCTCTGGGTATTACTGATGTCGTGCTGAGGGATGCGCATCAATCGCTCCTTGCCACCCGACTCAGGCTCGACGATATGCTGCCGATCTGCGGCAAGCTCGATAAAGTGGGATTTTGGTCGCTGGAGTGTTGGGGCGGCGCCACCTTTGATGCGTGCATCCGTTATCTGGGGGAAGATCCTTGGGAACGCCTGAGGGCTCTCAAGAAGGCATTGCCCAAGACGCCTCTCCAGATGCTGCTCAGAGGTCAGAATCTTTTGGGCTACCGCCACTACGCCGACGACGTGGTCGAAAAGTTCGTCGAACGCTGTGCAGTCAATGGCGTTGATGTCTTCCGCATCTTTGATGCGATGAACGATCCTCGGAATTTCGAAAAGGCCATCCAGGCCACGGTGGCCTGCGGTAAGCATGCCCAGGGCACGATTTCCTATACCGTCAGTCCGGTCCATACGATCGACATGTGGGTCGATCTGGCCAAACGACTGGAGGACATGGGCTCCCATTCGATTGCCATCAAGGACATGGCGGGACTGCTCAAGCCCTATGACGCCTTTGAACTGGTCACACGTCTCAAAAAGGCGGTGAAGGTACCGATTCACATGCAGTGCCATGCCACCACGGGGCTCAGCACATCGACCATCATCAAGGCGGCTGAAGCCGGCATCGACAACGTCGATACGGCCATTTCGTCCATGAGCATGACCTACGGGCATAGCGCGACGGAAGCCGTCGTTGCCGCGCTCCAGGGGCAACCCAGAGACACCGGACTGGATATTGAGCTGCTGGAAGAAATTGCCGCTTACTTCCGCGAAGTTCGGAAGAAGTACGCCAAGTTTGAAGGCACACTGCGCGGTGTCGATAGCCGCATCCTTGTGGCTCAGGTCCCCGGTGGGATGCTGACCAACATGGAAAGTCAGCTCAAGGAACAGGGCGCGCTGGATCAGTTCGATGCCGTACTCAGCGAAATTCCCAAGGTCCGGAAGGATCTGGGGTACCTGCCTCTGGTGACTCCGACCTCTCAGATCGTCGGCAGCCAGGCGGTGATCAACGTTCTGATGGGAGAACGCTACAAGTCCATCACCAAGGAGACCCAGGGGGTCCTTCGCGGTGAATATGGCGCAACGCCGGCACCGGTCAACCAGCGACTTCAGAAGAAGGTCCTGGGCAAGGATCAGCCGATCACCTGTCGTCCGGCAGACCTTCTTGAGCCTGAGCTTGAAAAACTGACCGTTGAGCTCAAGGAGTTGGTTAAAAAACAAGGGATCTCTCTGGCCAAAGATGAGATCGATGACGTTTTGACGTATGCGCTGTTTCCTCAGATCGGGTTCAAATTCCTCGAGAACCGGGGTAATCCCGCGGCTTTCGAACCGGTCCCGACGCTCGAAGAGGCCGCTCCTGCAAAGTCGAAGACCGTTGATGCGGAGGAGTATGACGTCACGGTCAATGGCCGAAATTTCCGTGTCGAAATGCCCAGTGCCGGTGTTCTGACCGTCAATGGCCGTAACTACAAGGTCGATGTGGCGGCTGCCGGTCAGCAACCCGTTGTTCAGGGGACCGCGGCGAAGGGCGAGGGCGAAGTCGTCAAGGCTCCGATGGCGGGCCATATCCTTCGAATCAACGTGGCTCCAGGGCAGCATGTCGAGCCCAATACCGTGGTGATCGTGATGGAGGCCATGAAAATGGAAACCGAGATCCGCACGCGGACCGGCGGTATCGTTGCAACCCTGACTGTGAAGGTGGGCGAGACCGTCGCCTCACAGGATGATCTCCTGACGCTCGAATAGGAGAATCGCATGGAAGCCTTACTGCAACTTTGGGCCAGTACCGGAATTTCGAACTTCCAGGCTGATCAGGCCGTGATGATGTCAGTCGGCTTTGGCCTTCTGTACCTGGCCATCAAAAAGGAGTTCGAACCTTTGCTGCTCTTGCCCATCGGATTTGGTGCCGTCCTGAGCAACATTCCGGTCGCGGGAATCGCCGAGGAGGGCGGGCTTCTTTCCTATCTTTATTTCGGGATCAAAAGCGGTCTTTTCCCGCTGCTCATCTTTATGGGGGTTGGCGCCATGACGGACTTTGGTCCGATGCTTGCCAATCCCAAGACCCTGCTGCTCGGGGCTGCAGCCCAGTTCGGCATTTTTGGAACCCTGTTTGGGGCGCTGGCCCTGAACCTGGTGCCGGGCATCAATTTCACGTTCAAGGATGCCGCAGCCATTGCCATTATCGGCGGGGCTGACGGCCCGACCTCGATCTATGTGGCGTCAAAGCTGGCTCCCGAACTTCTGGGCGCCATTGCCGTGGCGGCCTACTCCTACATGGCACTGGTTCCTTTGATTCAGCCCCCGATCATGCGGCTTTTGACCACTGAAGAGGAGCGACTGATTGAAATGGCCCAGCTTCGGCATGTCAGTCGACTTGAGAAGATCATCTTCCCGAGCATCCTCTTGATTCTGACGGCGATGCTGTTGCCCTCTGCGGCCCCCTTGATCGGCATGTTCTGTCTGGGCAACCTGATCCGGGAATGTGGGGTGGTCGATCGTTTGAGCAAGACAGCTCAGAACGAATTGATCAACATCGTGACCATCTTCCTCGGATTATCGGTCGGATCCAAACTGAGCGCGGACCAGTTCCTTCGCGCCGAGACCTTGGGTATCCTCGGCTTGGGGGCACTCGCCTTCAGTTTTGGCACCGCTTCCGGCGTCATGATGGCCAAGCTGATGAACGTGATCTCTCCTGAAAATAAAGTCAATCCGCTCATTGGTGCGGCGGGCGTCTCTGCCGTTCCGATGTCGGCGCGTGTGGCCAATAAAGTGGGTCAGGAATCAAATCCGCACAACTTCCTCCTGATGCATGCGATGGGCCCGAACGTGGCCGGTGTCATCGGTTCAGCAGTCGCAGCCGGTGTGCTGCTGGCTTTGGTCCAGTAGCCCTCTAGTCCGGATACCTCTGCCGTGAGGATCCTCCACGTTGAGGGCGGTCGTAATTTTTACGGCGGCGCGCATCAGATCCTTCTCCTCATGGAAGGGCTCAAGGCCCGTGGGATCGAAAACATTGTGGCCTGCAGGGTCGGTAGCGATCTGGCGAAGGCGGCAGCTCCCCTGGCCGAGGTCCATGCCATTCGCATGGAGGGTGACCTTGACGTCGGATTAATCCCAAGGCTTCACCAGGTCATCCGCCTCAGTCGCCCGGATGTCGTGCATCTTCACAGCCGGATTGGGGCCGATGTCATGGGCGGTATCGCAGGCCGCATGGCCGGCATTCCCGTCGTTCACTCCCGTCGTCAGGATAATCCGGAGTCCCGGATGGCCGTTGCCCTGAAGTATCGCCTGCATGACCGGGTGATTGCGATTTCCGAAGCCATCGGACAGATCCTTCTGAGTGAAGGCTTGCCGGAAGCCAAGCTACGTTGCGTTCAGGATGCCGTCGAGATCACGCCCCGAGTGGATCATCCGGAGCAGGTCTGGTTCCGCAAAACCTTTGAGATACCCGAAGCTGCGCCCGCCTTGGGGGTGGTCGCTCAATTGATCGAGCGCAAAGGCCATTCGGTTCTGCTGGAGGCCATGCCAAAAATTCTTGCTCAGTTCCCTGAGGCTCGGGTGTTCTTTTTCGGCAAGGGACCTCTGGATGAGACCTTGAAGGCGGCCATTCGCGAAAAGGGCCTTGAGCATCGGGTGATTTTGGCTGGGTTTCGCGAGGATCTTGACCGGGTGTTGCCCTGTCTCGATCTCGTGGTGCACCCGGCCCATCGTGAAGGCATGGGTGTTTCTCTGCTTCAAGCCTCGCTGGCCGAAGTTCCGATTGTTGCGACCGCGGTCGGCGGAATTCCCGAGGCCGTCAAAGACGGGGTGACCGGGGTTCTGGTCCCGCCCAAGGATCCTGTGCGGCTGGCCGATGCCATTCTCCAGCTTCTCGGTGATCCGCAGCGGCGTCAGCAATTGGGTCAGGCTGGACGTCAGTGGGTTGAGAACGGGTTTTCCGCAGATCGCATGGTCGAAGGCAATCTCGCGGTTTATCGCGAGCTCCTGGAAAAGAGCTAGATCAGGGACTTCAGATCCGGATACCCGGACTTGAGTTCGCTGACGAGCGACTCGATCCCTTCAGGTGAGCGTTCACTTCGGGGGAGGGGCACCTTGAGATCCGCCACGACCCGCATCGGTGATGCCGCGACAAAGACCAGCCGATCGGCCAGTTCAATGGCTTCGCGAAGGTCATGCGTCACATAGACGACGGTATGCGGCCTGGAAGCCCACAGAGAAAGCAGCAGGGCCCGAATCTTTCTCGCCGTGGGGGCATCCAGCGACACCAAGGGTTCGTCCATCAAAAGGAGATCAGGTTCGACCGCAAAGGCCCGGGCCAGGGCCACTCTTCGCATCATGCCGACCGAGAGGCGTTCGGGGTACTGTTCCATGATGTCTGGAAGACCGATGCGGCTCATCCAGTCGTCGACCGATTGCGGAGGGCTATCGGCATCCAGCACCAGTTCAAGATTTTCCCGAACCGTTCGCCAGGGCAAAAGTCGTGGATTTTGGAACACCACTCCGATTCGAGGATCGGCCTTGCCATAGGAAAAACCGCCTTGTGAGGGTTGGTCGAGGCCTGAAAGGAGCTGTAGAAGCGTGCTTTTCCCACATCCCGAGGGTCCCACCACCGCGACGAATTCTCCGGCGCGAAGGTCAAGGTTCAGATCACGGATCACTTCCTTTGGGCCATAGTGTTTTCCGAGCGACTGGATGTGGATGTCGGTCATCTTTTCCACCTGAGTGCGGCTCGATCCAGGGGAGCAAGACACAGCCACTCGATGCATTGCACCACCCCGATGAAGGCGATCGAATAGGCCAGGATGCCCGCCACATCAAACATCTGAAAATAGAGATGGAGCTGATAGCCCATGCCATTGCTCCGGCCCAGAAGCTCGACGACCAGAACAATCTTCCATATCAGCGCCAATCCGGTTCGGGCGGCGGTCATAACGTAGGGAAAAAGCTGTGGCCAGATGACGTGGCGAATCGTCTTGAAGGGACCCAGGCGATAGACCTGGGCCATTTCCATCAGGTCCCGATTGAGTTGGCGAGTTCCCTCTCGAAGGGTCACGATGACGTTAGGGACCTTGTTGAGGAAAACCGCAAGCACCGCCGCGAACTCATTGAGGCCAAACCAGACGTAACAGAGAATGATGCTGACCAGTGCCGGAATGTTGAGGGCAATGGTGAGCCAGGTACTGAAGAAACGATCCAGCCGCCCCTTTCGGCCCAGAAGAATCCCAAGACTGGTCCCAATCAGCATGGAGAGGGTGAAGCTTGCAATCAACCTGAGAAGGGTTACGCCAAGATGAAAGGGCAGTTTTCCGTTCTGGATTTCTCGAAGTCCAACATCGAAGACGCGAGCCGGTGAGGGAAGGAGGGGAGATTGAGCAATTCCTGCCACCAAGGTCCATAGCCCCAAAAGTACCGTGAGTGCGAAAAGGTCTGTGCGGCCGCTACGCATCATGGGTCTCTGTCAGGCGACCGGTCAGGCATTCCTGCGATGCATCGAAGTCGGTGATTTCCGTGTCCCGGATGGAGTAGGGGAGGGTCGCTGCGGTCTCAGGATCCACCCAAAGCCCCACGCGATGAAATTCTGGGGTGTATCCACTGATCCAGATTTTCCCCTCGATCTCGCGTGAGCCCTCCCAGAGAACCGGGCGGGATGCACCCACCCACTGTCGCATAGCCCTGTGTTTCTGTTGTTTGGCGATGGCGTGGAGTTCTCGGCTTCGCTCCGACTGGATATTCCCCGGGATTCGCTGACTCATGCCGGCCGCAGCCGTGCCGGGCCTTGGGGAATAGGAAAAGATATGGAGATCGCCAAAACTCACGTCATCGACCAGGCTCAGGGTTTGCTCCCATTCCGCCTCTGATTCTCCTGGGAAGCCGACGATGATGTCCGAGGTCAGGTTGATGCCGGGGACACCCTCCCGAAGTCGCGTGGAAAGATCGATGAAATCGGCCCGCCGTGTCCGTCGGGCCATGCGTTTCAGCACGGCATCCGAGCCTGATTGGAGGGGGAGATGGAGGTGCGGCATCAGCCGGTCGTTTTTGAACAGGGCGATAAATTCGTCAGGAAGATCCCAAGGTTCAAGTGAACCCAGACGGATGCGGGGAATTTGGGTTTGCGCGAGGACCTTCTCGACCAGCTGGGTCAAGCTGGATCCCGTATCACTGCCATAGCCCCCGAGGTGGACACCGGTCAGGACGACTTCTCCGATCCCCTGCGCCTCGAAGTCTTTGATTTCGTTGACGATCTCATTCAGGCTTCGGCTGCGTTCTTCCCCACGGGCCAGTGTCACGATGCAATAGCTACACCGGTACCGGCAGCCATCCTGAACTTTGATGAAGGCCCGATGGCGTCCCAGCCGGAAGAGGGCGGAAGCCTCGGGATCCGTCGAATGTGCCGGCATGGTCTCTGGCGGCAGCTTCTCTTGAGCCAGGGCGACCAACCGGTGTTTTTCCTGATTATCGACCACAAGATCGACGCCCAGCGTCGCCGCTTCATCGGGTTCGAGTGTGGCATAACAGCCGCTCAGGATGATTTTGGCGCCAGGATTCTCGCGACCGAGCTTTCGGATCAGGCTGCGGGATTTTCGGGTGGCATCCTGAGTGACGGCGCAGCTATTGAGAACCAGAAGGTCAGCCTCTTCGGTCTCGTCGACGACACGGTAGCCGGCCACCTGAAATTCTCTGGCCCAGGTCTCGAGTTCGGCTTCGTTCAGCCGGCATCCGAGCGTTTTTAGCTGCACCCGCATGATGGTTTTAAATCAGGTGGCGTCTTTCAGCCCCAGAACGTCCTGCATGTCGTATAGGCCCGGGGCTTGGGAAGAGAGCCAGTGAGCGGCCCGCATGGCGCCTTTGGCAAAGGTCATGCGGCTCGAGGCATGATGGCGAATTTCGACCCGCTCGCCCTCGTCGGCGAACATCACGGTATGGTCTCCGACAATGTCTCCGGCCCGGATCACCGAGAAGCCGATCGTTCCTGGTTCCCGCTCTCCCGTGTGGCCTTCGCGGGCCCAGACAGCGCAGTCATCAAGATCACGTCCCAGTGCAGCGGCCACCACTTCGCCCATTCGAAGGGCCGTTCCGGAGGGGGCATCCACCTTGTGACGGTGATGCGCTTCAATGATTTCGATATCGGTGTCCTTGCCAATCACCCGGGTGGCGATTTCAAGAAGCTTCAGCGAAAGATTGACGCCGACACTCATGTTGGGTGCCAGCATGATCGGGATGGACCTGGCAGCCTCGCTGATCAGTACCTTTTCGGCAGCGGAGAATCCGGTGGTGCCAATCACCATGCGCTTGCCGTGTTCCACGCAAATCTTCAAGGCCGCGAGGGAAGGTTCGGGACGCGTGAAGTCGATCAGAACATCAAACTGGCCAACGACCTGATCCAGTTGATCCGTCACGGCCACACCCAAGGCGCCGATCCCTGCAAGAAGGCCGGCATCGGTCCCAAGTGATGGACTTCCAGGGCGCTCAATGGCCGCACCGAGCGTCAGGTGATCGGCCTGGTGGCAGGCGGTGATCAGGGCATGGCCCATACGGCCATCGGCGCCGAGGATCGCAATTCTGGTCATGTATGTTTCCGTCAGGGACTAAAAAAGTGGGCGCACCCGGCGCCCACGATGGAGAGACTTACGGCAGGCTCCTTTAGAGGCCGATTTTATCGAAAAACTGCTTCACGCCATCAAGCCAGCTGTGCGCTTGGGGGCTGTGCTTGCTTCCTCCCCCCGTCAGCGACTTTTCCAGTTGCTGAATCAAGTCAATCTGCTCCTTGCTCAGGTGGACCGGGGTTTCGAGTCGAACCCGGCACATCAGGTCGCCCGTGGGGCCGCCTCGGACGGGTTTAACCCCCTTCCCGCTGAGTCGGAACATCCGCCCCGTCTGGGTTTCCTGAGGGATCTTGAGAGCCACTTTACCGGATAGGGTCGGAACTTCAACTTCACCCCCAAGACAGGCGGTCGGGAAGCTGATGGGGACTTCGCAGTAGAGGTTGGCGCCGTCACGCGTAAAAATGGCGTGCTCCTTGACTGCGATCTGGACGTAAAGATCGCCGGGAGGCGCACCGGCTTCCCCCGCTTCCCCTTCGCCTGACAGGCGAATTCGGTCGCCATTGTCGACGCCGGGTGGAATCTTGACGGAGAGGGTCTTGGTTTCCTGAACGCGGCCTTGACCATGGCAACTCTTGCAAGGGTCCTTGATCTGCTTGCCGGAACCGCGGCAGGTGGGACAGGTTTGCTGGACGCTGAAAAAGCCCTGCTGCATCCGAACGGCCCCGTGACCGTGACAGGTGGTACAGGTTAGGACCTTGGAGCCCTTGGCGGCGCCGCTACCGTCGCAGCTGGAGCAACTGACGAGGGTCGGAATCGGGATCTTGACCTCGGTCCCTGCGACAGCCTCCTCGAGTGTGACTTCGAGGTTGTAGCGAAGGTCGGAACCCCGTTGAGCACCGCCACGGCCGCCGCGGGGCCCGCCGCCGCCGCCGCCGAAGATGTCCCCAAAGACATCGCCAAAAATATCGCTGAAGTTGGCTCCGGCCCCGCCAAATCCGGCGCCGCCGCCCATGGAGGGATCGACTCCCGCATGACCGAATTGATCATATGCGGCCCGTTTCTTCGGATCGGAGAGGACATCGTTGGCCTCCTTGATCTTCTTGAACTGTTCTTCCGCATCCGGATTGTCGCTGTTGCGATCCGGATGGTATTTCATCGCCAGGCGACGAAAGCTTTTCTTGATCT
>JBDKLO010000078.1:0-8313 GCA_039795615.1 Pseudomonadota bacterium | reverse complement strand
TCACGAGGTAGGGCAGTGAAAGACCTTCTGCGAAGAAAGGCAGACGGGTCTTTGCGTACAGGAACGCGCCGAAACCGGTGATGATGTAGATCGGGTAGCTCAGGTAGAACTCGATGATGTGCGACGGGGTGAAGTCCGTGTCACGAACGATCGTCTGATGCCAGGTGCCGTCCTGCTCGGTGAAGTAGGAAGCGCCCCAGTAGATGGCGTTCGCGTAGGCGAAGAGCCAAACCAGATGGGTCACGTTGCGACGCAGTTCTTCACGCGGCTCGATGGCTGCGATATTGCGATCACGACTCTTCCAGATGTAGCCCCACAGAACTGAAGCAACAATCACTTCGGCCACGATTTCGATGTACAGCATGTTCATCCAGTACGTTTCGAATTCCGGAGCGAATGAGTCAAGACCTGCCGCCCAACCGAAAACGCCTTCGTACCAACGAACCCAAGCGTAGAAGGTTGCGTAGATCGCAAAAGCAAAGAACAGCCAGCCCTTATCGAGAAGGGGCTTATCAGCTGAATCAACACCAGCAGTAATAGCACTCATGTAAATAACCTCTGATTGTTTTCTCTTGAAACGCGCCGGCCACTCGAATGGAGTCACCGGACTTCCCTGCAACCACCCAAACCAGACTGGCGGTTAGCCGTCTGCTGGAGCCCTCGTCCACGATTGCGACAATTTGTCGCGCTCTATGAGGGCGGAGTGAATTCTATTGAGAATCAGAAGACAGAAAGTTGACCTAGATCAGACTTTCGGCGGTTCGACGGCAAGACCGAAAAAAAGAAATAATCCACTTTATTTTCAAGTGGTTACGAGGAGGATAAAGCCAGGAAACGGCCACCTCGGACGAGGCGACCGGGATCAAACGATCCATTTGAGCTGTAAAGGCGGTGGTGACCTCAGTGAAGGGTCACGGAGGCCTCTTCATCAAAGAGGGCCGCAATGAACTCATCGGCATCAAAGTCACGAAGGTCATCGATACCCTCGCCAATGCCGATGAAACGGATCGGAATCCCCAACTGCCGCGCGAGCGCAAAAAGGACACCGCCCTTGGCGGTTCCATCCAGCTTGGTCAGTACCAGACCCGTGAGGCCGACCGCCTCATGGAACTGCCGGGCCTGATTGACGGCATTCTGTCCTGTGCCTCCATCCAGCACCAGAAGGACTTCGTGCGGTGCGGAGGCATCCAGCCGAGCCATGATGCGCTTGACCTTGCTGAGCTCTTCCATGAGGTTGGATTTGTTATGGAGGCGTCCGGCCGTATCCGCGATCAGAACATCCACCTTTCGGGCCTTTGCCGCTTCCAGTGCGTCGTAGATGACAGAGGCGGAATCTGCACCTGTGTGCTGAGCAATCACCGGGACCTCGTTGCGCTCGCCCCAGGCCTCCAGCTGCTCGACAGCGGCGGCCCTAAAGGTATCCCCCGCGGCCAACATGACACTGAGTCCCCGCTGCTGGAGCCGCTTGGCCAGCTTTCCGATCGTCGTCGTTTTGCCCACACCATTCACCCCGACCACGAGAATCACATAGGGCCTGATATCAGCGGGCACCTCCAGTGGCTGGCTTACGGGAAGGATAAGGTCCCTGAGATGGGCCCTTAACCGGGTACGCAAGGTCTCGCGATCCGACAATTCCTGGCGCTCCAGATTTTCCGAGAGGTGGGCAATGATTTCCTGTGTGGCCGTGACACCGAGATCCGCCATCAGGAGCTGCGCCTCCAGATCGTCCATGAAGGCACGGTCCACGGCCCCCCTTCCCTGCAGGAAGCTCATCAATCCGCCGCGGGTCTTGCCTAATTGGCTTCGCAGCCGCTCGGCGACCGAGCCGGTTGCCGTCTCGGAGACGGCCGGAGTGAGGAGGGTTGCCCGTGCATCATCTGTCCCCTCAATCACGGGTGAGGACGCCACCGATCCGATGAGCCCCTGACGGATTCGTCCGACCCAAACCAGCGTGATGATGGAAAGAAAGACATGAAACACGCCGAGGGCCACCGGCAGGTGGCGCTGGACCAATGCGAAGGCCGTTGCAACCGTCAGAAACACCAGAACATTCAACCCGAGCCCTGTGCGACTGAGTGCAGGCACCTTGGGATTCGACGTCACGCCGAAGCTGAGCGCGGTCAAAACAATCAGCAGGAGACCCCCCAGAGTCCGATGAAGGACATGCAGTCCCGCTAAAGCCGTGGGCGCCAATAACACCCGAGGGTCAACCTGAGGATCGAACAATCCCCGAATCAAGCCAGAATAATCGGCATCCGGGAAAGGAACACCCCGGCAGGTCGGAAAATCGGGACAGGCAAGGCCGGCACCCGTCGCAGAGACCCAGCCCCCCAAAAAGACGACCAAAAGCAGCAGAAATTCGCTGGTTCTCGCCAAGAAGAGGAGAACCGGTGCGGGTGCCTTCGGTGATGCCTTGGGAGAAAATGACGCGAGTGTCCGATTCAACAGCGCGACGATCACAAAACCGGCCACCAGATGGGCGACCATCACCAGCGGCATCGCACTCCACTGCGTCAGATTCATTCCGATGTAAGCCTGAAGACCCGCGAGGATCAAAACCAGTCCGAGCTGGATGCGAACCCCTGCTGACCTTCCAGCGGGAACCACAAAGGCCAGAACTGACGACAGCAGGATCAAAAGACCCGCGCATCCGCCCAGCGCCCGGTGGGCCATCCCAAAAGACGCGGACCAGGATTGAAGGCTTTCCTGAACGACCCCGATTCCAGCCTCCCCGCAGCCGAGACCCGAGGGGCAGCCCACGCCAGCCGATGCCATCCGCTGAGCAGTCCCCGCGAGAATCACCAGAATCGTGGCCCAGAAAGTCAGCCGAATGATGTTGCGAAAGAGGGTATCCATAAGAACGTCGTCACTTTGGGGAGGAAAAGGAAGCTTCAGCCAATCTGTGAAGCCTTAAGAAGGTGCTTGAGATCCTTGACCAGGCGATAGGGATCAAAACTCGGCGCATACCACAGCGCAACATTCATCAGGGGGTCTACCAGAAAGAGTGCGCCTTCGGGAACCGGCCCGCCCATGGCAGCCTCAAGGGTCTTGAGCACGACCGGATCAAGACGTGCCGGAACCAAGGCGTCATCCTGGCGAATCGCCTCTTGACCTGCGGTCTTGGCATCCTTGACCAGAAGGACACGCCTCACTCTGAGCATTTCCTTATTGAGCATCAGCCAGCCCTGATGCGTCCGGTGTAGGGCATCCTTACATACAGCCCCACAACCATCCTGGGTGACCTGAAGCAAGACCCATCGCCCTTTCACCTCCTCCACCAGTTTGGGATCACTGAAGGGCTCAGCCAGAAGGGTACCTTCTGGCAAGGTCTGTACCGGCACCACCAGCGTTCCATAATTGCTGGTCTTTTCGATCAGCTCGGGGTGCTGGGCGTAATACCAGGCCAGAACAAAGGGGATAACCGCGGTCAGGGCAATCAGGACCAGAACAGACCGGCCACGGAGAGGCGATGAGACTTTTGTTTTCATGATCGATGGGGAGACTTGCGAAGGCTCGAGCGAATAAAGAGCGAAAAGGTGGCCACGGCAAAAAGAAACCATTGGAGGGCGTAGCCCCGATTCTTTCCGGCATCGAGCCGAATAGGTCTGAACTGGCGGACGTAACCACCGGGTTCAGCGGGGCCTAATAATACTTGAAAGCCCTCCACTGGATAACCAAGCCGTGTGGATAAGGGAATGGGTTCTGGCACCTGAACGATGGCAGGCCATCCCTCGGTGGGAATCTCAGCGCCCTTCAATTTGAACCCGACCCGGTGAAGGTAATCGGCTCGCCCCCTGATTTCGGTGCGGCCTTCGGGAAGCCCCCCGACATCGGGGCGTTGTGTTCGATCCGATCCAAGAGCCACCCATCCGCGATTGATCAGCACAGATCGATCGGAACCTTCGAGACGGAAGGGAACCAGAACATGGTAACCCGCGGCCTGACCCTCGAGTTGGTTGTCCACAAGAAACTGGTGCTCTCGGTCAAACTGCCCCTTCAGGATCAGTTCCCGGTAACGAATGGCGTCGAGGTCTACCCGTTCATGGGGACCCAAAACCAAGGGCGGCTCTTGAAGCCGATCATCCTGGAGCTGATTCAGGCTTTCACGCTGATAGGCCCGATCGAGTTGCCAGAAACCCAGCATGACAAACGTCGGCACCAGAATCACAACCAGGATCAAACCGACAGTCGAGGGAATAAATCTATAATCGCGCATCAGATTCGATCGTGCACTGATCCTGATAGCCCCTTACCCAGACCCTAGGAGCCCCCTTGAAAATTGTCATCATCCTGATCCTGTTGGTCATTGTCTTAAGCCTTGGTTCCGCGCTCTACTATCTGGTCACTGATCGCGAAAAATCGGCGAAAACCGTTCGCGCTCTGACGTGGCGTATCGGACTTTCGATCGGTCTCTTTTTCCTGCTGCTTTTAGCCTTCGGTAGCGGACTGATTCAGCCGCATAGCTTCAGCGCAGGTCTCCGACACGCAGCACCCGCATCCCCACCATCGCCGTGAACTCGCAGTAAAAAAGCCCGGCTCTCACGAGACCGGGCTTCTTTGAGCCAGACCTTGGGTCGCGCTTACTGATGGTAAGACTCGAGCCGCTCAACTTCGTTCTTGGATCCCAGAATCACCGGAACCCGCTGGTGAACATCCGTCGGCTGGATGGTCAGGATTCGCTCACGACCGGTCGACGCGACGCCACCAGCCTGCTCAACAATGAAGCCCATCGGGTTGGCTTCATAAAGGAGACGCAGACGGCCGCCCTTGGACTTGATCTTTTCATCGATCGGATAGGTGAAAAGACCGCCGCGCATCAGCACGCGATAGACCTCAGCCACCATGGAGGCCAACCAACGCATGTTGAAGTCCTTTTCACGACCACCCGCCGTTCCCGCCACGCATTCATCGACATAGCGACGAACCGGCTCTTCCCAGAAGCGATGATTGGACATGTTGATCGCGAATTCCTTGGTGTCTTCCGGAATCCGAATGTTCGGATGGGTCAGAACAAATTCACCGATGTTCCGATCCAGCGTAAATCCATTCACGCCCTGACCTGTGGTCAGGATCAGAATCGTGGTCGGACCGTAGATGCAGAAACCGGCAGCTACCTGAGCGGAACCCTTCTGCATGAAGTCGTCGGCGGTGATTTCCTTCTTGCCTTCCGGCGCCTTGAGCACCGAGAAAATGGTGCCGATCGTCAGATTGACCTCAATATTGCTTGATCCGTCGAGCGGATCGAAGGCAATCAGGTACTTGCCCTTCGGGTACTGGGCAGGAATCTGAATGATTTCGTCATTTTCTTCGGATGCCATCGCAGCCAGATGTCCCGTCCACTCGAGAGAGTGAATGAAGATATCGTTAGAGATGACGTCCAGTTTCTTCTGGACTTCACCCTGAACGTTTTCCGTCCCGATGACATCCAGATTGCCCGCCAAAGCCCCTCGGTTGACTTCATGGCCGATGGCCTTGCAGGCCGAAGCAATGTCATTGAGCAAAAGGGTCAGTTCACCCGTGGCAGCCGGAATCTTCCGCTGCTCATTGATCAGGAACTGGGTCAGCTGTTGACCAATCATAGTTTCTCTCCTCAACCGAATAGGTGTGTTATGTGGGGTCCGGGACGTGCGCCTGCCAGTCATCCGGAACCGCCGCCAGAATCTGCTCGACGCTGGCAATCTTCATCGCATTGGTGCCGCCACAGGTGCCCATCAGGTCGCCCTTGGTCAAAATGACGATGTCGTCATTGTCCACCAGGCCGCGCTGGATGAATTGCTCAACCGTTGCACGGTTCAAAATGGCATGGTCCTGAATCCCGAGGGCATTGAAGCTGATCGGGTAGACGCCCCGATAGAGACAAACCCGTCGGCAGGTCTTCTCATGCGCGGTTAATGCATAGATCGGAATCCCTGAACTGATGCGGGACATCCACAAAGGGGTCGAACCACTTTCGGTCAATGCACCGATGGCGCGAACCTCCAGGTGGTTTGCGGCATACATCGCCGAAAGCGCAATCGTCTCATCGATCTGATTGAAGCGCTCGTGAAGACGATGCTTCGACTTTTCTCGCGGATACTTTTCGGCTTCAACACAGATGTGAGCCATGGCCTTGACCGCAAGATCGGGAAAATCACCTGAAGCCGTTTCAGCTGAGAGCATGACCGCGTCGGTGCCGTCGAACACGGCATTCGCAACGTCAGAGACTTCGGCTCGGGTCGGAATCGGGTTGCTGATCATCGACTCCATCATCTGGGTCGCCGTGATCGCCACCTTGTTATAGGTCCGCGCCAGACGAATCAGCTGTTTCTGGACGTGGGGCAGGCGGGCATCGCCGATCTCAACCCCAAGGTCACCGCGTGCCACCATGATGACATCGGAGGCTTCGACGATTCCTTCGATCGTCCCTTCCAGAATCGCCTCGGCCCGCTCGACCTTGGCCACCAGGCCCATGTCACTGCCGTAGTGCTTGAGAAGGGCGCGGGCCTCTTCCATGTCTTCCCGGGATCTTGGGAATGAAATCGCAAGATAGTCGGCGCCAATGGAAACCGCTGTCTTCAGGTCTTCCTTGTCCTTGTCGGTCAGTGCCGGCGCGGAAAGGCCGCCACCGAGCTTGTTGATGCCCTTACGATTGGAAAGAATGCCGCCCACCGTCACGGTGCACTTGACGCGGGTTCCGACCACATCGTCCACTTCCATCACGATGAGACCATCGTTCAGAAGCAGGGTATCTCCCTTGGAGACATCGCGCGGCAGGGCTTCGTAGCTACAGCCAACCTGTGTGTCATCCCCTTGATCGAAAGGGAATGCCGTATCGAGGTCAAATTTCTGACCTGCCTGAAGATTGATCTTGCGGTCATCCTTGAACCGTTCAACACGGATCTTAGGACCTTGAAGATCGGCCAGAATCGCGACATGGCGATTCAGTTTTTTGGCAATCGAGCGAACGCGCTCGGCGCGCTGACGATGCTCGTCGGCCGTTCCATGGGAGAAATTGAGCCGGACAACATCGGCTCCCGCACGGATCAACCGTTCAAGAACCTCCGGCGATTCCGAGGCGGGCCCGAGCGTAGCAATGATCTTGGTGCGGCGAAACACGTTGGACATGGTGAACCATTAACAGTGCGCGTAGGGCCACGGCACGTGGCCCTACTGGTGAATGACGACGGAACCAGCGCCTTACTTGGCGTTAATCAGCGCGACGGTGGTGTCGAGCATGCGGTTCGAGAAGCCCCATTCGTTGTCGTACCAGGACAGAACCTTGACCAGGTTACCGATAACCTGAGTCTGGGTCGCGTCGAAGTTTGACGACGTGGTGGTGTGATTAAAGTCGGTGGAAACCAGCGCTTCCGTGTTGTAACCCAAGATTCCCTTGAGCGGGCCTTCGGCAGCTTCCTTGATGATGGCGTTGACTTCGTCCTTGGTGGTTTCGCGAGCGGCCACGAAGGTGAGGTCGACCACAGAAACGTTAGCGGTCGGGACACGGATTGCAAAGCCAGACAGCTTGCCATTAAGTTCCGGAAGCACCAGACCCACGGCCTGAGCCGCACCCGTCTTGGTCGGGATCATGTTGAGCGCTGCAGCGCGGGCACGATACAGATCGCTGTGATAAACGTCGGTCAGGACCTGGTCGTTGGTGTAGGAGTGGATCGTGGTCATCAGGCCAGACACCAGACCAATCTTGGCGTGGAGCGGCTGAACCAGCGGCGCCAGACAGTTCGTGGTGCACGATGCATTCGAGATGATCGTGTCGGAAGCCTTCAGGATGCCGTGGTTGACGCCATAGACGATGGTGGCGTCGGCTTCATTCTTGTCTGCAGGTGCAGAGATGATGACCTTCTTGGCGCCGGCTTGGATGTGCGGCTGGCACTTTTCCTTGGTCCGGAAAATACCGGTACATTCCAGAACCACATCGATCCCAAGGGCGCCCCAGGGCAGCTTGGAAGGATCACGCTCGGAGAACACCTTGATGGTCTTGCCATTGACGATGATGGCGCCATCAGCGACTTCTACGGTGCCGTTGAAAGGACCGTGAACGGTGTCACGCTTGGTGAGATGTGCATTGATGTTGGCATCGCCGAGATCATTGATCGCTACAATTTCAACGTCCTTGCGGCCTGACTCGAACAGGGCGCGCAGCACATTCCGTCCAATGCGGCCGTAGCCGTTGATCGCAACTTTAATCGTCATGTCTTTCTTGTTCCGTAGGTGGTGTGCAGGATTGCACGTGGATTGTTCCAAATCCCCGCCCCCGAAGCTCGGGAACAGCGGGACGCCTTCGGTGCGGCTAGGCACCAGGATTTTGGGACTGCGCGC
>JBDKLO010000077.1:0-53381 GCA_039795615.1 Pseudomonadota bacterium | reverse complement strand
CATGAAGGCGACCATGCCCGTCATCAATAGCTGGACGGTGCCAATGGCAATCGTGAAAAAATAAGTAAAGAGGATCGTGATGACCGCTCCCGCGAGGAGGGTGAACCACTCAAGTTCTGGAATCCCGAGTCCAATCTTTTCAATTCGAGCGCGTCTCGCACTCCAAGCCATCAGGGTTTCATTGATCAGGATCGGGAGCACCACCCGCTGATTTTCGGAACGTGGGTCTAACTGTTTGACCTGATCAAGAAGGTTCCACATCAGCGCTCTGGCTTTGGGTGAAAAATCTCCTTGGTCCATCATCCTCCACTCGTTCTCAACGACCTCCTTAGCGTAATCTGCAGCCAAAGCCTTAACCTGTTGCTTGCCTTTCCCCTCAAACTGATCGGCCAGGGAGTAAACCGCCAACAACGCCTTGGCTTCATCTTTCACCGCCAGCGAGGCATCCTGAAAGTTCGTAATGGCATCAAAGATAACCAGCCCTAACACCACGGCATACATGGAGCCTACGATCGACATGTAGTAGCCGCCGACCTCGTGGCACAAGGCAATCGTCTCAGTTCCCATCATTTTCTTGACCAGGACCTGTCCCATCGCGGAAAGAACCACAAAAAGTGAAATATAAAATGCCCCAACGGCAAAAAGGTCCATATCAAAATGGATGACGCCATTAATGAAACTTTCCATGGGTAACTCTCCGGGGAAATGCTCAGCATCCGACAAAAATCATTCAGTGGTCTTTCTTTCGAGCCGCAGTGCGGGGAACTGGCGTCTTGGCGAAAGAGTCCTATGGAATGGGCTTCCGGGTGATCGTAAGAAAAAACTGTAATGCGACGCAACACAAAGTTTTTGGGGCAGCAATGGCGAATCGAGATATGAAGGAGGCTTCTAGGCTCATTACACCCGGACAAAGACTTTTGTCCATCGATCATCTGAGGGGTCTGATCATGATCCTCATGGCACTGGACCACACCCGTGATTACTTCAGCAACGCCCATTTCAATCCGCTGGACCTCGATCAAACTACCCCCGGACTGTTCCTGACCCGATGGATCACGCATTTTTGCGCACCGCTCTTTATCCTTCTTTCAGGAATCAGCACAGAGCTCTCGCTGTCTCGAAGTGGTAACAAGACCTCCCAGGCGCGAATGCTCTTTCTACGAGGATCCCTCCTGATCCTTCTCGAACTTTTCTGGGTACGCATTTTCGGCTGGGATTTTGGCCTCGATCAGAACTCGATCAGTGTCGGCGTGATCTGGGCGATCGGCTGGAGCATGATGACATTGTCAGGCCTCATTTTTCTTCCAAGGCGCTGGATCCTTGCCTTCAGCCTGACCCTGATCCTGGGGCACAATGCATTGGATACACTGAGTCCTGAACGCTTTGGACCCCTCGGCTGGATCTGGAAAATCCTCCATACCGGAGGCCATATTCCCCTCTGGGGCCAACAGACGTTTCATCCCTATTACCCTCTTATTCCGTGGCTGGGCCTGATGAGTCTGGGCTACGTCATGGGACCCTTATTTCATCAGGGCGCCAAGACGCGCCAACGCACCCTCGTGATTCTCGGGGTTGTTATCACCGCCGGTTTCCTCATCCTTCGAGGGAGCCACGGCTACGGAGACCAACACGACTGGGTGGCACAGGGACCGCTGCTACGCCAAGCACTCTCCTTTGTCGACTGTAGCAAGTACCCTCCATCACTCCACTATCTTTTGATGACGATCGGACCGGGTCTCCTTTTCCTCGTCCTTCTGGATCGCACCCTGCCCCAGCGTCATTCGGTTCTGGCGACCTTCGGGGAAGTGCCTCTCATGTTTTATCTGCTTCACCTCCCCTTGATCCACGGTCTTGCAGTCCTTTGGGATCTCAGCATCTATGGAACGGCGATCTGGCAATTCAACTGGCCCATCAATCCCGGTCATCTCAAACCGCCATCGGACCATGGCGTCCCTCTCCCTGGGGTCTACCTTGTCACCAGTTGTGTCATCGCACTGCTCTATCCTGTCTGTCGGCGCTACGCCCGCCTCAAGCAAAAAAGAGCCCACCCCCTGTTAAGGTACCTGTGATGACAGCGATTGAAGTCGAGTCACTGCTCAAGGCATTTGGTAGCGTAAGGGCCGTCGACGGCCTGAGCTTTAAAGTTCCCAAGGGGCAGATTGTTGCGCTCCTCGGGGGCAACGGGGCCGGAAAGACCACCACCATCTCCATGCTGCTGGGGATTCTCCTTCCGACCTCCGGAAAGATTCGTGTCCTAGGGACCGATATGGCGCGGAATCGCTATCACGTGCTGCACCGAATGAATTTCACCTCCCCCTATGTCGACATCCCGCAAAGACTCACGGTGATTCAAAACCTCAAGGTCTATGCAAAGCTTTATGGGGTCGATCACCCCGCCCAACGCATTGATGAAATCAGTGCGCTCTTTGATCTTGGACCCTTACTGAATCGACGTTTTGGCTCCCTGTCTGCAGGACAGAAGACCCGCGTATCGCTGGCCAAAGCCCTGATCAACGAGCCGGAACTTCTCTTAATGGATGAACCGACCGCAGCCCTTGATCCGGATACGGCCGATCGGATGCGGGAAACACTCCTCGACTATCAGCGCGAGAAAAACGCCACGATCTTCATGTCCTCTCACAACATGCCGGAGGTTGAAAAGCTCTGTGATCGGGTTCTGATGATGCGCAATGGACGGATCGTCGATGATGGAACCACCGATGTTCTCATTGAGAAATACGGCAGAACCACCCTTGAAGAGGTCTTCATTCACATCGCAAGGCAAGATTCATGAGTCTTTCTCAGTCGGGCATTCGCGCATCCAGCCGAAGAATCGCCGCCATGGTGACACGCTATGGTTACCTGATGCTCGCCTCGTGGCCCAGACTTCTGGAACTGGCTTACTGGCCCACCATCCAGATGATCTTGTGGGGTCTCATTAATCGGTACTTGATGGGACAGGCTGGAGCGACACTTCAAGGTGCTGGCGTCCTGATCTCGGCAGCCCTCCTTTGGGACATCCTCTACCGCGCCCAACTCGGGGTCTCCCTCGTATTTTTTGAAGAGCTTTATTCCCGGAATTTGGGCAACCTGTTTGTCAGTCCCCTTCGCCCCGGCGAACTGGCCGGATCACTTTTGATAGTGAGTCTGCTCCGGACCCTTTTTGGTGTCGGGGTTGCAGCCGCGCTGGCATGGGTCCTTTATGAGTTTTCCATTTTTCAATTGGGATTACCTCTGCTGGCCTTCTTCTCCAATCTCCTGATCATGGGGTGGGCCATTGGACTCATGATCGTCGCCATGGTGCTCCGCTACGGACTGGGCATGGAAGGCTTCGCCTGGGCCATCATTTTTGCCTTTGCGCCCCTGAGCGGCATCTACTATCCCCTCTCCGTACTTCCTGAAGGGGTGCGGCAGATCGCTTGGTTCTTGCCCTCGAGCCATGTCTTTGAGGGCATGCGTGCGTTGATGGCCACAGGTGAATTTCAGTATGACCAACTGATTGATGCAGGCCTATTGAATGGTGTGTATCTGGTGCTGGGTCTCTCGTTGTATGCTGTAGCGGTTCACAAGGCACGGGAGAAAGGGCTTTTGCTCCAATCCGGAGAGTAGACTCCCACTCATGGAGCCCTGCGTGGCATGGCCGATTATTCCGATTGAGGTGTCCTGATGTCGTTTTCCCTGCCCATCATTCTTGCCGAGCACGGCTGGATCCCCGAGTCGCTGATTCGCCTGGGTATTCGGCGACTGTCCCGTGACCGGGATGCCTCTCTTCCTCCTAAGAACGGCGAGGATCTGGATGTCTATATCAAGGCCTTCATTAAGGCGATGGCCGAAAGTCCCGTCGCGGTCCTGACCGAGAAGGCCAATGAACAGCATTACGAACTTCCCCCGGAGTTTTTTGAGCTCGTTCTGGGAAAGCAACGAAAATACAGTTGCTGCCTCTGGGAATCAGACACCCGGAGTCTCGATGAAGCCGAGGAACTCAGCCTTCGCGTGACCGCAGAACATGCTGATCTAAAGGATGGGCAGGCCATTCTGGAGCTTGGTTGTGGATGGGGTTCTCTCTCGCTCTGGATGGCGAGGCATTATCCCAACAGCACCATTCTTGGCGTCTCAAATTCGCACAGCCAGCGCGAATCCATCATGGCAAGAGCCAGGGCCGAGGGCCTGACGAATCTTGAAATCGTCACCTGCGACATGAATGACTTTGCGACCGAGAGGCATTTCGATCGGGTCGTTTCGGTTGAAATGTTTGAACACATGCGGAACTGGCAGGCCCTCATGGGCCGCATCGCCGGCTGGCTGAACCCCGACGGGCGGTTTTTCATGCATGTCTTTACCCATGCTCAGGCCCCCTATCTTTTTGAAGTCCAGGATGCAAATGACTGGATGAGCGAATACTTTTTCTCCGGAGGCATGATGCCCTCGCTGGATCTTGCTCCCCGGGTGGCAACGGAGCTCGATCTGGATCAGCAATGGACGATCAGCGGGGAACACTATCGGAAAACCTCGGATGCATGGCTGTCCAACATGACCGCCCATCGCACCCGCTTAATGGCCATTCTCGAGACCACCTATGGAAAACATCAAACGCGACTCTGGTGGCATCGCTGGCGAATCTTCTTTCTGGCCTGCTCAGAGCTTTTCGGCTATGCCCAGGGTGAGGTCTGGCCGATAGGTCATTATCGATTCCGCAAACGCGAAACCTCCCCATCGCCATGACACAGACCAAACCCGGCTCCATTCTCCCGAATTTGTTTCGTTACCAGCTGACCTGGCTGGCAACCATATTGGGGGCCGCCCACGGAAAATCCGATCTTGGTGCCTTCATTGGCTTTCTGATGGTCGTCCTTCACTTCAAGAGGTGCCATCACCTTCTGGCTGAATACAAGACGGTTTTCACCACCCTCCTCATCGGCGGTCTTTGGGAACTCTTCCTGGTTCAGCAAGACCTGGTGGTTTATCAGGGTCTGTCTTCGATCACGATAGTCCCGGTCTGGATTCTGATTCTGTGGGCTGCCTTTGGCGCGACTCTCAATGGATGCCTTGGATGGTTTAGAGATCATCTGGGGTGGTCATTTGTTTTTGGCGCACTGGGAGGGCCTTTGGCTTGGTACGGTGGCGCGGCCTTGGGGGCCCTCAGCTTGCCCAATCCCCCATTAGGCTATGGCGTGCTTGCCGTGGGCTGGGCCGTCATGATGCCGCTCCTTTCTTTTCTCGCCCGCTATTTCTCGTTGAACTCCGAATTCATCGATCAGGAGGTGGGTCGTGGCCGTTGACTGGCATCTGGCTTTTTCCGCTCTCATTCCCATGGCCCTTCTGGCAACGTTGGTCTGGATCTTGAGTGTCATCCGAAAGGATGTGGGCATCATTGACAGTTTCTGGAGCCTATTTTTTCTGACCGCCCTTGGGATCTGGAGCGGCCCCCATCCTGAGCTCACCCCAAGGTTCCTTCTGGTGATCGGATTGGTTGTCACCTGGGCGCTCCGACTGTCGATTTACCTCACCTATCGTAATTGGGGGAAACCCGAGGATAAGCGCTATCAGGAGATTCGCAGGCGCAACCAACCCCACTACGAGATCAAGAGTCTTTTTTACGTCTTTTTCCTTCAGGTCCTTCTGGCTTGGTGCGTCGCCTTGCCCCTTCTCCCGGCCGTGAGATCGTCGGCTCCTCTGGGTTTGCTGGACGCCCTCGGATCCGCCCTTTTTGTGGCTGGCCTCTTGATGGAGTCCATCGCTGATGCACAGATGGCTCGATTCAAGTCGGCCTCCCACACCCCAGGAAGCGTCATGGACCGGGGACTGTGGCGTTATTCGCGTCATCCCAATTACTTTGGCGAAGCCCTGCTCTGGTGGGGATTTCTCCTCATTGCCTTGGCCTCGGGGGCGCCCGGATGGGTGGTCCTGTCTCCCCTTTTCATGACCTTTCTTCTGGTGAAGGTCTCCGGCATTCCTCTACTTGAAGCGGATCTTTCGAAACGGGGTCCGGCCTATCAGCGTTATCTTCGGACCACCTCGCCGTTCTGGCCAAGACCCCCGAAGGAGGAAGCATGAGCCCACTGAAAACGTTTTCATCCGCGGCACTGGTCGGCCTTTTTTTGTCATTTAGCGCAATGAGCGATGACAGCTGGCCTTTCAAGGTCTATCTCGACGATCAACCGGTCGGGGAACATCGCTTTAGCGTCAAGACCAGTCAGGATCGCCTGCAACTTCTGAGCGAAGCCCATTTCGATGTTCGGATTCTGGCCATCCCTGTCTATCGTTACAGCCACCGCTCGGATGAACGCTGGAAGGACAATTGCCTTGAACAGATCCATGCCACCACCGATGACAATGGCACCCCTGCAGAAGTCATGGGAGAAAAACATGCGAATGACTTTTCTCTTTCGATTGCCGGCAAATCCGAGACCCTTCCCGCCTGCATCATGACATTCGCCTACTGGAACCCCGCCATGCTGCGCCAATCCAAGCTGCTGAATCCCCAGACCGGGGAGTGGGTTCCGGTCACCATTCAGCATCTCGGAAAAGATAATATCCAGGTGGCAGCAAAGGACCAATTGGCCGATCACTACCATCTTTCAGCCCCCAAGTTTGATATCGACCTTTGGTACGACACGGCCGGAAACTGGGTCGGGTTGGACTCCAAGCTGGAAACCGGCAGCAAGCTCCGTTATCGCCTGGAGAAGAAATCGTGAATCATCCCTCGAAGATCTTAAGACGGCTCCTCGTCGCCCTGTCCGCCCTGTGCATCTTTGGCTGCAGCAGCCAACGCGCTCCCCTCCATACCGTCCCCAAGGTTGATCTTGAGCGCTTCATGGGCCCTTGGTATGTCATTGCCAACATTCCGACCTTCATCGAGAAGGGCGCCCACAATGCCGTCGAGAGTTATCGACTCAATCCTGACGGCAGTATTGCAACCACCTTTACTTTCCGTGACGGCGGATTCACAGGTCCCGAAAAACGCCATGAACCCGTTGGATTTGTGACTGACACCACCTCAAATGCGATCTGGGAGATGCAATTCTTCTGGCCCATCAAATCGGACTACCGGATTGTCTATCTGAGCGAGGATTACGGCGAAACCATTATTGGCCGTGAGGCGCGCGATTATGTGTGGATCATGGCTCGACAGCCCAAGCTCTCGGAAGAGAAGCTCAAGATGCTGATTCAGCGCTGTGTCGAAGAAGGTTACGATGCAAAGAGAATTGAACGCGTGCCTCAACAATGGGGAACTCCATGAGCCCAGCGGAAGAGAGGCCCCTGCGTCACCGATCCGGTATTTGGACCACCATCGTTCATTGGTTCGACAATGAGACGGGGTTGCCGTTACCCCCGAGCGATGAAGATCGCGTTGACTGGCTCAGGACCCTGCCTTTCATCCTGATGCACCTGGGCTGTCTTGGAATCTTCTTTTTTGGATTCAGCTGGGCCGCTGTCACTCTGGCGATCGGACTCTACCTGATACGAATGTTTGCCATCACCGCTTTTTATCATCGCTACTTTTCGCATCGCGCGTTCAAGACGTCCCGGGCGTTTCAGTTTTTATTTGCCTTGATTGGCTCCTGCTCAATCCAGCGCAGTCCGATCTGGTGGGCGGCTCACCACCGTCACCACCACGCCCACTCCGATGCACCCAACGATACCCATTCGCCGGTTCAGAAAGGGTTTCTGTGGAGCCATATGGTCTGGTTCCTGTGCAGGCAAAACTTTACGACACGCAAAGACCTCATTCGCGATTGGATGAAATTTCCGGAACTGGTTTTTCTTGATCGGTACGACACCCTCGTGCCCGCACTGTTCGGAGTGGCGATCTATGGACTGGGCGAAGCCCTCCACGTGTTATCTCCCGAATGGAACACCAATGGTGCGCAATTCGTGAGCTGGGGGTTTTTCCTCTCGACAGTTGCCCTCTATCACGCCACCTTTACCGTCAATTCCCTCGCCCATGTCTGGGGAACTCGCCGCTACGCAACCCGTGACGATAGCCGGAACAACCCTCTTCTGGCCCTCATCACTCTGGGGGAAGGCTGGCATAACAACCATCATCATTATCCCGGTGCCGTCCGACAGGGCTTTTTCTGGTGGGAGTTGGATCCCACGTATTACGTATTGAGACTGATGGCGACGCTCGGTCTGGTCTGGGATCTTCGACCCTTGCCGGAGCGCTGGCGAGACCGGGACCGCATTGACCTTCCAACGCCACCACAGATCTCTGAAGAGGGCCGCTTCCATCCAGAGGACGAATCATGAACGGCGGAACCCCCCCAAAAATCGCCATCATTGGAACCGGAATCTCCGGGCTGGTTGCAGCCCATCATCTCAATGATCGATGCGACCTCAAGGTCTTTGAGAAGAACGATTACATCGGGGGGCACACCCAAACCCATGATGTCGAATGGAAAGGCGAGCGCCATGCGATCGACACCGGATTCATCGTCTTTAACGACTGGACCTACCCCGAGTTCATCCGCCTCATGAACGCCATCGGAGTCGAGGATCAACCCAGTGACATGAGTTTTAGCGTCAAATGCGAGCGAACCGGTCTCGAATATAACGGCACGTCGCTGAACTCCCTCTTCGCCCAGCGCCGCAATCTCTTTTCGCCTCGATTCCTGGGCATGATTCGGGACATCATGCGGTTCAATCGGGAAGCGCCCAGCTTCCTTGAAACCGGCGATGACCTCATGACCCTCGGCATGTACCTCACCGAACATCGCTATGGACGATCCTTCAGGGAGCACTACATCATTCCCATGGGCGCCGCCATCTGGTCAGCAGCCCCTGGCGACATGCTCGATTTTCCGGCTCGCTTTTTTATCCGTTTTTTCAAGAATCATGGGATGCTCAGCATTGACGAGCGCCCCATCTGGCGTGTGATTCGAGGAGGATCAAAGAGCTATGTCGAACCCCTGACCCGAGCCTTCAAGGATCGAATCCATTTGAATGCTGCGGTGCAATCGATCCAACGCTTCGATGACCGCGTTGAAATTCAACATGCCGATGGGTCGATGGAGGCCTTTGATGAGGTGGTGCTGGCCTGCCACAGCGATGAAGCCTATCGCCTGCTGAAAGATCCCAGCCCTTCAGAAGACGCGGTTCTGGGCTCTATGCGTTACCAGCGCAATGAGACCGTCCTCCATACCGATGATCGGATCCTTCCCAAGAACAAGCTCGCTTGGGCTGCATGGAACTATCACATTCCAAGCGGAGAATCCGACCGCGTCGCTGTGACCTACAACATGAACATTCTGCAGGGTCTCTCCTCCAAAGAAACCTTCTGCGTGACCTTGAATCATCTTGAAGGCATCGACCCCAGCAAGGTCATTCGGAAGATCACCTATCATCATCCGGCCTATACCCCCGAGACGATTCAGGCTCAGGCGCGACATGGCGAGATCAGCGGGGTGCGACGGACCCACTATGCCGGGGCCTATTGGGGCTTTGGCTTCCACGAAGATGGCGTTAAAAGTGGTCTTCGCGTGGCGAACACCATCCTTAGCCATCTCAAATGAACAGTTGCCTTTACTTTGGCGACATTCGTCATCGGCGTTTCCATCCCCGCCCGCATGACTTCAACTATCGGCTCTTCATGGTCTATCTGGACCTCGATGAGATCGAAACGGTATTTCAGGGCCGTTGGTTCTGGTCAAGCCGAGGGCCCAATCTGGCCTGGTTCAGACGTCAGGACTATCTGGGTGAGGACCACTCCGCCCTTCGCGAAACAGTCTCCCGACGGATCATCGAGGCGGGCGGCCCGAGGCCCCAGGGACCGATTCGCATGCTCACCCATCTGCGATACCTGGGCTATGGATTCAACCCGGTTAGCTTTTATTATTGCTTCACTCCGGATGGAAAGGGCGTCGAGAGCATCCTCGCAGAGATCACCAACACCCCCTGGGATGAGCGCAAGGCCTATGTACTCACGCCAGGAATGGATGAGGCGCATGCGGGCATGCACCGTTACCAGTTTCCAAAGTCGTTCCATGTCTCCCCTTTCCTTCCGATGGATCTGGATTACGACTGGCGTTTCTCCACACCCGCCGAAACCCTGAACGTTCACATGCGACTGGACCGTGAGAATCACAAAGTCTTTGATGCTACGTTGAAACTGAAGGCAGAGCCCATGACCTTCGGGCCCATGGCACGGGCCTTATTAGGCTATCCGCTCATGACGCTGAAAGTCATCGGAGGCATCTACCTTGAGGCCCTGAAGCTCAAGTTCAAGAAGATTCCCGTTTTTGATCACCCTGCGACCGCAGCCCGGCAGACCCAGGAACCCCACGATGAGTAAAACGTCCATCGCCGTTGAAAATGACAGCTTCTCAAGATCCGAAGGAAAAGGCCGAATCAACCGGTGGGCGCGTTATCTCCTCCTTCGGCAACTCCGGGGACTTGAGGAAGGGGAACTGATTCTGGTGGACGGGGAAACCTACACTTTCGGAAGACCCACAGAAGCTTTTCCACTCTCCATTCGTCTTGAAATCTCCCATCCGGCCTTTTATGGGAATACGGTCTTTGGCGGAAGCCTCGGTTGCGCTGAAAGCTATATAGCAGGAGACTGGAACTGTTCCGATCTTCCCGGACTGATTCGGCTGATGGTTCGTAATCGTCCCGTGATGGAAGGTCTGGATGGGGGACTTTCGCTCGTGATGACGCCGGCCCGGCGATGGCTTCACTGGCTGAACCGGAACAATCAATCAGGAAGCCGAAGAAATATTGCTGCCCACTATGACCTTGGGAATGATTTCTTCCAGACCTTCCTGGATGATTCGATGATGTATTCCTGCGCCCTTTTCGAGCCAGAGCACATCAGCCTTGAGGAGGCCTCAAAGGCCAAGCTTGAACGCGTATGCCAGCTGCTGGATCTTCAGCCGGGTGATCGCGTGGTCGAAATCGGAACCGGCTGGGGAGGCTTTGCTATCCATGCCGCGACGCACTACGGCTGCCATGTGACGACGACGACGATCTCTGAACGCCAGCACCAGCTCGCTTCCGAACGGATTGAGGCTGCAGGCCTTAAGGACCGGATCACACTCCTCAAAGAAGACTACCGGAATCTCGAAGGCCAATACGACAAGCTGATTTCGATCGAGATGATCGAGGCGGTGGGACATCAGTTCTTTGAGGCCTTTTTCAAGCAATGCAGCCAACTTCTGAAGCCAGAAGGGTTGATGCTGATTCAGGCCATCACCATCAATGACCGCCAATATCTCAGCGCCCGTGATGAGGTGGACTTCATTAAACGCTATATATTTCCAGGCAGTTGCATTCCCGCTATTGAACCCTTGGTTCATGCCGCAACCCAGGCAACAGATCTTCAGCTGGTGTATCTGCGTGACATTGGGCCTCACTACGCAAGAACCCTGAGAACCTGGCGGGAGCGCTTCCTTGAGAACCTGCCGAAGGTCAAATCTCTGGGCTACTCCGAGGCATTCATCCGACTTTGGGAGTTTTATCTGGCCTACTGCGAGGGCGGTTATGAAGAGCGCGCTCTAGGCGATCTCCACATGCTGTTCCAGAAACCTGTCTACCGCGGCCCTCTCCCCTGAACTTCGCGCTAATGAGAGCCCTCCATCGGATTGGGATTGAAAGCAAATCCCAAGATGCCTGCGTAGTCGTTGACCGCGTTTTCAGCTGGGATCTGAAGACCGGCGTACACTGTGACCTGATTGGTCACCCGCCAGAAATTATTGACGACGGCACCACTCAAATTGTTATTGCCGCTGAGCCAGTCCATCTCGGTCCAAAAGACCTGGGGAATGAACATGATGTCGATGCCAACCAAAGCACCTCCATTTTGACGCGTATCGGATAGTGCACTGTTAACGTAGTAGCCTCCTGCCGTCAACTTCAACCAGTCGTCCCACTCATAGGTCATCTGGGCAAAATCAAAGTTATTGAGCTGCCTGCCCCCTCCCGAGAAGTGGGTTCCGTTCTGGGTCCCGAGGCCGATGATCAAGTCCTCCGTTGGAAAGAAAAACTTGGTGATATTGAGAAAGGTGTCGTACTGCTTCCCATTCGCACTGGCCGTCCCTGCAACAGGAATATTGAACGAGTTGATGCCAACATCCCAGCCGTCTTCCGTCAAGTAATCCATCATGGCATTGGTGTAGAGGGCACCACCGTAGACGTTGAACTCTGAGATCAGGGACACGCCAGGGGAATCATAATCCGGTGTCACCCGGAGACGATAATGGGCAGAACCGGATGATCCTGCAAAGCTTGGCAGGGAGGGGATGACCCAACAAAAAAAAACCGCTACAACGACTGAACGGTTCAGAACCAGAAAAGGATCAGGACCTCGACGTCGCATTACCTGTCATGCATGACGTATTCCTGCAAATGCTGGAATGAGGTCTTGTTGATCTTGATTTCACCTGCGTAGGGATTGCCATACTGGTAGACCAAATAGATGTTTAGCGAAATGATGAGGGTCAGAATCGCCGTCATGACCATCTGCAATGGAAGATTGTCCATGGCGAAGAAGAAGCCGAAGAAGATGGTGGCAGCCCCCCCAATCAGAATGCAACTCCAACCCAGTCGGGTCGTTCTATAGGTTGCATCATCCAGTCGCTGACGCCGCATATCCCAGACCGACGCCAGATTGTCATACAGCTTATCGTAGAGAATTTGTTCCTTGGGCGTGATCGGGTTGTATCGGGAGAGGGCTTCACTGAAGGCGATCAGTTCATCGCGAGCCCCTTCGTCCATTTTCCCCAGTTTCATCGTGTCCCACTCATAGTCCATGACGCGGGACACATAATTCTTGAAATGTTGTCGAATGGGAGTCCCGGCAGGCTCCGGAAGAGACTTTGCCAGGATGTAGGTCATCATGCCCGCCGCCGCCTCACTCTCGACATTATTCTTGGA
This sequence comes from Pseudomonadota bacterium, assembly GCA_039795615.1. GTDB lineage: Bacteria > Pseudomonadota > Gammaproteobacteria > Methylococcales > Methylococcaceae > UBA6136. Next base: position 40,511 of record JBDKLO010000077.1, on the reverse strand, counting down.
ACCTTCAAAGCGGGTCTGGGCGTCAAACACAACGAGTCCAATCAAAACGGCGTAAAGCGTCGCCACCACGGAGAAATAATAGCCTCCGACCTCATGACAATGCTTCAGGGTCTTTCGATCCAGTACCCGCAAAAAAAGCACCTGAATGCTGCAGGCGATCAAAATGCTCGCCGCAAGAACCGCTAAACCTCCGCCATCCAGGATTTGTTCTGATCCGATTTGAACCAGAAAAGTGTCGAGATTAAAGGCCATCGCATCGTCCCTGATGCTCTGGGCCGCAGGGTCTCCCTTTGAGGATGACGTCTGGGATCATCCTCATTTCACGAATTTGCTGAGATCAGGCTCATCCTGAGTAAACCAGGGACTCCCCTGCTCATCGAGATAGAGGGTCTCCATTTCCTTCTGATTGAAAGGACGAGATCCCAGGCGTCCGAGAATCGCAATCTGATGTCCCGTCTCATCGACGGCACGATCCCGATCAAGTCCCTTGGAGATCGAGAGTGCGGCATCGCTGGTCGGATAGGTTGCAATCAGCTCCGGGTGCGGTTCCGGGCTAAAGCCATAGAACTTGGGCTGACTGTCAGGGCTGGTTAATTGCAGGACTCTCAAGCCGTTCTTGCCGTCCGCCACATAGGCAAAGAGGCTCGCATTGGTCGTCGCAACGACCACATCATGGGTGTCATTCAGCTGACCTCCCGCGGTGAAGAACTCTTTGAGATGAGGGTGTTCCGGCTGCTTGATGTCGACAATCGCAAGACCCTGACGACCTGCTGCGACATAGGCATAGGTCCTTGCAAGGTAAATGCGATGACCATCCTCCAAAGGCACCCGGGCCGACTTGACTTCACGGGGATCCCCCATTTGAGTCACGTCAAAGACATGGAGGCCTTCCCGGTCGGTGACAAAGAGATAACGGAACTGGAGCGCTGCAGAACGTCCATCCTTAAGGGGAACCACCTTGGTGACTCTCGGGTTCAAGGGGTAGTTCATATCGAGGACGACAAGGCCGGCATCGGCAATGATGTAGGCGTAATGGCCCCCGATCACGATATGACGGGCGCCCTTGAGGATGCCCCCCTCATTCCAGGTTAATTCCCTTTCAAGGAAATTGTTGCGCGGCTCCCCATCCGCCAAGGTGTTGATATCGACCAGAATCAGACCTTCCTGCGCGTCCGTCACGAAGGCATAGTTGTAGATCGGATGGAATTTCTGTTCGAGGTTGGTTTCCTCAATCAGCTTCGTCATCGCTTCCGCATCCAAACCAAAACCTGGAAGGTGGCGGCGTGCCGGATGGATCGGCTGATTGGTCGGAAGCGCGACACAGGTCGCATTTTCAGACTTGACCTGAGTGTTATGGCCCAGGCTTGAGAAGGGACGATCAACGATACGTTGAGAGAAGCCCTTGTTGGCAATATTGGCGACGTCATAGGCCTCAAAGCCCTCCTCACCCTGAGCGACGTAGAGGTATTCGCCACGGAGCTGCAAACAGCCCACATGCCCTCCAGTCCGGTGGTCGTGCCCCTCTTTCAAGATGCGTCCACGATCCTGATGCTGCTTGAACCAATCCGGATAGGCGTAGTGATGCAGGAAGCTCCCAATGACGGCCTGCGGTTCATCCCACTCCGTGACGGTTGCGGCAACGATGCTGTTCTCGGTTCCAAGCCAGGCGTTATAGCCCAGGAAGTTCACGAAGTTGGTCCCCTGCAGGAGCAACTGCGCCATGATCGCATTGTTGTCATTGTCCTTGGAAAGGTGGCAATCGGTACAGGTCTTGGTCTCTACCGTTCGCTCCGTGTGAGGATAATGCGGCGCAAAAGCCTGGGAACTGAATCCACTCGCGGAAATGGGTGGCTGCTGAATATAAATCAGCTCGCGATTGACGTTACGGGATGAGAGCACCAGAGCCGATGAGGATCGCACCGGCGCAATACGCCCTCCCTTTGCGGGACCATGCTTTCCGATCTGGAACATTTCATCTCGAGCAACCTGCGGGTTATAGGTCGCAAAGTTACGAGTCTCCTTGCTTTCGTAATGATGCTTGGGTGCCTTCCAGTTGGCCTGAATCGGAAGGTGACAGCCACCGCAACTGGTCGCCCAGGAGCTATGACAGGTAAAGCACGTCATTTTCTCGTTCTTGTGCGCCCAATTGGCAGGATCGACGCCGGGCCCCCATTCTTGCGAGGGATCATTGGCCACGGTTTTGGCCCTTGCCGCCTTAGCGTTGTAGTCCTTGTGCTGAGGATTGACCGTATTTTTGACCAGCTTCACGCGCCATTCGCGGTCCGGCCACAAGGCGGAGCGCTGGTAAAGCTCATTGCCGCGCCATTCAAAGCGCTTGCGCCCATCTTGGGTCCGAAGCGCGCTCAGATCGCTTCCACCCGGGGGAGCCGAGGGCCCACTGGTCAAAAGATTCGGCAAGCGGTCGGCCGTGCCGTGACAGTCGACACAATCGATTTCAATCGCCTGCGCCACTTCACCGTACATATGGCCATTCCCATGCGCATCCTGACCAAAGTGACAATCGACACAATGCATTCCGAGATCCAGATGGATCGATGAGAGATGGACCGCTTTCTGGAACTTCGCAGGATCGGTGTCCTGAACCTTGTTCCCGTCCTTATCGAGCAAGGTGCCCTCGCGATCTCGCTTGAAGATGGCACGGAAATTCCAACCATGGCCATGGTAATCGGCGAATTGAGTGTCCTTGAGCTTGGGGTTTTTCTCCCACACCTTGCTCAGGAATTCGCGATCGCTCCAAAGACCACGCTGTGCCGCTTCTTCCGGGTTATGGCTTGCAATTTCCCGCGCCTTGTCATCACCAATGATCTGCTCAGGTTTCACATCGAGCCCCAGCATGATTTGCTCGGGCGAAACATCCGTCCCTGAGGAAGCATGCCCTGCATTCAGATAGCGCTGTTCTTTAGGCCACATCTGGGGTGCATCCGACTCATAGTCCCACATCGTGTAACCGAGGAAACTGTTCACGAACACGTTGGGCTGATGCATGTGACAGATCATGCACTGGCTGGTCGGAATGGCGCGTGTGAATTCATGTTTCAAAGGATGACCGCTCTCACCGCGAGGAATCGTCGGATCAGCGGACTGGGTGGTGCCGTGGTGGCCAAATTTGGCATAGGGCCCTGAATGCCGGGGATCCCGGTCGTTGCCGTAGACGACATGGCAGGAGGCACAACCCGAGTTTCGGTAATCCCCTGGGTTGTCGTTCGTCCCGAGGAACCAGGTGAAAGGATCGTTCAGACGGGTTTTCGTGATATTCAGAATCGGAATGGCAATACGGGCACCGGTACCAGGACCGCGGTTGGACTGACGGATATCGGGTCTGCCCGGTTCATCGAGACGCTGGATGGAGCCGGACTCATTGGGTAAGCCTACCTCGGCAAACGTATTACCGATCAAACGACCACCCCGTTCGAACACGCGGAAAATGTCAGCTGGGGGCAGAACCTCATAGGCCGGCAAGGGAGCCAGCAAGGGTAAGACCCCCTTCTTATCCATATTGGCATCGGGTGCTACATTGGCCTTGAGGATGCCTGAGACAGCTAACGGTGCGCCGGATGCTTCAGCCTCCTTTCGGGCCTCTCCGGTCAATGACTGGTAGTACTCGCCGAGCACATATTTCTTGAACGGCAAAATCCCGTTGTTATAGGCACCGCCCCCCCAGAGCATCGCTCCCGTCGACATGATGCTCCGTTCAGCCGCCTGGATCTGCTTGGTATGACAGGCACCACAGGCCTGCCTCACAATCCGGTAGTCACTGGGGTTCATGAAGCGAATGAACTCAGGCGTTTCGTCATTGAGCCTTGCGTAGGAAATCTCGGGATTTCTGCTGCTGGGGTAATTCCAGAACTCGGGGAAACGGGGCTGGACATGGGCCTGATCCATCAGGCTTCGATAAAGGCTCGATTCCCGGCTGAGCGCCATCGTGGCAACGACCTTTTCATTGCCACCATGACAATCGACGCAACCCAGCGTTACCGCCTCGTTATCGTGCATCGAGTTACGATCGGTCTTGGTATGGCAGGAAATGCATCCCTTGCTCTTGGCGTCTGCTTCCGCCTGGCTTTGGTGACCTGGAGCCGACTTTGCCTCGACATACTCGCGCTCGACCGGCTCCTCGCGCTCGCTGGCCAGAACAGAACCGATCCCCAGGAGGATAAGGAGGACAAACTGGAATAGGCTGGGTCGTGTCATGGGATACGTCGGTAAATAGGGCTTAAGGCGTCGTTTAAATCAGTAGGTCAAAATGACGTCGCACAGGAATGAATACAACATTCGGTCGCCATATAGCGCTGTGGCACCCGCCCCTGGGATCAGGGTAGCCCCTGAGAATCGCGTAACTACGTTCTGGGTGAACAGCGGGCGGTAAATCACCGCAGCTGAGACATCCCATCCAATGCTGCTCGGAATGGAACCCTGGTTTCTGGCTGCCTGGAGCGATGCCGTATTGTCAAAGGACAAATAGTTGATATTGGTCGAGAGCCTGAGTTCCGGCAGGATTTCGTGATCGGTACCAATACCAAAAAGATTGAGTCCGGGATTCACAAAGTTGGACTGCCCTAGAATCTTGGAGGGACGAAGGTCTGGTAATAAACCATTGCCGCCCGAGAGAGCCACGGCCCCGCCACCAATCAGGGGAACGGCCTGGCGAATCCAGAAACTGGTGTCCGCCCCAGCAATCTGGGGATTTTCCAGAATGGCATCAAAGCCCTGGTCGATGTTGTCATAGGGATTATTGTCGCCGCTGGCATGAATGGCCGAGATGCGGATCCGGTTCCAGTCAAAATCAACCGACCCTTCGGTGGCCGTGAACCAGGCACTCACGTCGGCTGGTTTTGCAGTAAACGTACTTTTGTTTTCTGTACCGGCCGCGTAGTACCAGGAAGTGGTCAGATTGAATCGGTCAAAGTGACCGTCGCCGTTATAGCCAAAGTAGCCGACATCATAGTTGCGACTTTGATTCGCACCGATGAGTGCCGGTCGTTGAGGGAATCCGTTCTGATCGTAGTAATTCGGGTTATTACCTTCCCGGTTCATGTTATAGACGCCCGCCAACTGCGAGGTAAATCCCCGAAAGGGGAAATCCTGACGGAACACGTTCACAAGATAGACATCATCATTTCTTGGCGCTTGGGTGATATCGTTCAGGCCGTTGTTGATGTTCTTTTCCAGACGACGGAACCATGCCACGTTGTATTGCCAGCGATTGTCGTCCCGGTTACCGAAAAGGCGAACGCCGAGCGCATTGTCAAGAAACAGGAAACCTCTGAAGTCGACATTCATCTGCTGAATACCGACGCGAATACTGTCGAAGTCATACCGCGATGACACATCCTGAATGTGATAGTCGACGAAGGACTCCTGGAGCCCCACCCAGTAGATGCTTCGATCCTCTCCCCGTCTGGGGTCGATGTTCAGGAATCCGTATTCCTGGGCATGCGTGTAGTTGTAGTTGATGACGGGCGTCACCCGGAATTCCCATTCCGGCGGCATGAACACGGTGTCACCCTTGAACATGTCAATCGAAATAATCAGATTCTGATTAAACATCAACTGGGAGCCACGGCCCTGGATATCCAGCTGACCGTTGTTATCGAGGTTGGGGGCGCTGACCTGATTGGACACCGGGGTCGGAATCTCGCGGGCCTCGAAAAGGGAGTCGGAAATGCCGCTGACGTTGACGAACCAATCATCAAAAACCGGATTGTCCCCCTTCAAGGGATTTCGGTTGTAGGGGTCCCAGATGGATTCCTTGACCAGATTGAGGTCACTGGCCAAACGCCAACGGTCTGGCGTCGGGACGAAATCCGACCTAACAAGAGGGTCTGGTGCATCTACGGGCTTGAGTCCCGCGTCTGGGTTACTGTCAAACCAGCCTGTTCCACCTTGTGTGACTTTTCCGGTGCCTGGGATGAGACGCTTGTTCTTGTCCGTCCCAATCCAGTTTTCGATCCAGAAGTCATCATCAGGATCCTCGTCGACAGCCGCCTTTTCTCCAGGGATATCGCGCTGCTCAGAGGCTTTGGGCTTTTCAGCCTTGGAAGGTGGGGCTAACTCGGGAATCGCGAAGCCCGGCATCGCAGCACCCATGAGCAAGGTTCCCAGAACAAGCGCCAGGGCACTCGAAGGCAGGCGATCCTTCGCATGGGGCGTTTGTTGGGTTTGCTTGCTCATAAATTATGTGTCCGCATCAATCATTGTCATTAGCAGTCGAGGTCTTCTTGAATGGCGCCTCGTTCAGGATGATCCGGATTATTTTCCGGAGCATGCCTTCTGGGTGTTGTTATCGAGGAAAGGAGCAAAAGGACATTCGACAAACCGCAGAGCCACCGTTTGACGTCCATCATTGAACTTCACAAGGTTGGAGCGAATGCTGGTCTTCGGGAGAGTGACACGGGGCTTGGTCGTCAAACCGGTTCGGTAGGCCGCGAGGAAACTGCCCATGTCATCCTGATCGATCCCATCACCCGAGGTTCCGATGGCACCAACGAGAACTCCCGCCTTGTAAAGCGGAACGCCACCGGCAAACAACTGAGGACCATTCGCCAGGACTTTCGGTCCCAGATTTGGGAATGAAGTTGCACAGTTCTGGATATTTACCGTTGGAGCGCCCAGCAAAGGGGCAAACGGATTAGTGATGGCATAGAGTAGGTTGCTGAACTCGAGATCCAGCTGAATCCCGATATTGAAAGGACTCCACTGATTAACGCCCGGGATAAAGAGATTTGTCGGCTGATAAGAGAGGCTAAAGGGGCCATTCGGAGTCTGGAAGATGCCATCGGGGAGTAAGGGCCGGGCCAGATTACCCATGGCTCTCGGGGTCATCGCGGTGCCATCTTCCAAGAATTTTCCGCGCGTAGCCCGCGGGATCACGTGCTGCGCCCCAGAGACATAGGATGCAAGCGTTGGCGTTCCATTCAGAAGGGATGCTGCATTCGTCTGAGTAAAGAAGGCCGCGGTCCGTGCTTTCTGAAGAGCGACATCCGTACTGAAGACAGGAGCATCTTCAGCACGAAGAATTCCCAGAATGTTTCCTTCCAAATCAACCACGGCCCCTGAGAGCCGCGCATTGGTCGGAAGCGGCTGCCGGATCTGTGCACGGGCACTGTTGGAAACCCCCACCACGTTTTTCAGCAAGGTCGTCACGTCCGATGCGGTTAGCTGCTGACTGCCGTTGGGGACACCATCTATTGGCGGGTAGCGGTTATTCCCCTGAGTGTCCGTCATCATGTAGGCCTTGATGCCCGTAAAGGGCTCCGTAGCCGGGGCAATACCGGAGGCGGGGGTCGTGAAGGCCGTCCCTGCGCGGGCCGATGTCATTTCGAAATAGCCCGGGACGGAGAGATAGTTCCCTTCGCCGGCCGTGATGACGCTTTGGAGGGGGGGAGCCGATCCAGGATTTGATGCAATCTGGTCATCATTCAAAGAGGTATAGCGGAACGTCAGCCCGCCCACTTGAATGACATCGGCGCGGCGATTGACCGGCGCCAGAAACCCATAACTTCCGGCGATGGCGATCTGCTCATCGACGCTCACTCCGGGAGTATTAATATTGAGCTCAATCGCATATTGACTGGTCGCGATGACCCCAATACCTCCCACCGGGGTGCCATTGAGATAGAGCGGGAGTCCGCCACGCTGGCCTGAGAATCCGAGGGGCGATCGACGAGGACCGACGCCCAGATCAGCCCCTTGGGTGACAAAATCTCCGCAGGGCAACTGACTGAACTGAACGCCATACAACGGACCCGCCGGCTGGTTCGTCACGCCAGGATTGAAGTGTTCCTGAATGATCTGAGCTGCGGTGAAGCTAGAGAAGGCATTACCTTCACTTGAAAGATAAGCACCCGTAATGGCCTTGGCGATGGCTGCAACCGAGCTTGGAACCTGAACATTCTCAAGACCCGCCCCCTGATATCGAGCTGGTGGGATCTTTCCACCGACCCCGCTTTGGAACAAGGAATCCGTGGGGATCGGCGTTGCCAGCAAGGTATTCAGCGAAAGAAACGGAGGCCGGCCATTATTGAAGCGCCCCGAATTGATGGTGACCAACCCACCTACCGATGCAGGGAGTCCTTGGTTGGCGGCTTGGTCATAGGCAGCTTTATTCTCAAAGACGCCAAGCACGTTGCCCACCCGATCCACGACTGCGATCGTGACCGCCTTGATCCCCTGCACTTTGGCCTCGTTATAGGCCTGCGCAATGATACGGTCGACCATGTCAGCGGTCAGATACGTGTTGGCGTTTGCACACTGACCGGTGCAATTGGAAACAGGGGTCGCATCAACGAGGGGGGCTGCCATCAAAAGTCCCAGCAGGACCGCCGAAAGAACCGACCGAGCGAAAACAGGACTGAATTTCTTCATAGCGCTTACTTCTTGACCTCAGGGCCGCCCGCATCGGGACCCTTGGGGGACATCAAGGCCTGACCATGCCAGGGTTTGATCTCCTCTTTTTTGGGCAACAGGGGTTCGCCGTTCATTTTGAAATGCCCCTCCGAGTGGAAGGTGTGACATTTCAGGCAGGAGGAATTTTCAGAACTGTGACACTCTGTACAGCTTTCCTGACCCTTGATGTTGACATCCTTGGGGCTCTCCGACTGGGCTGCATCATGGCACCCCCCGCACTCGTAGATGTCATGCGCATTGTGATTGAACTTTGCCTTGGGGAACCAGTGGGTTGAGATCTTCGGCTTGATGATCCGCCAGGTGGCGAAATCGTCGCTGGGCTTCTCGGCCTGATGACATTCAGAACAGACCCCATTTTCAAACGTTCGCTGACCCATGGCCTTGGCATACTGATCCAGGGTGTAGTTACCCGCATTAAAGTCGACACTTCCGCGACTGATCAACTTCCCAGGAAGCGTCCGCTCCCCGTCCGGATGATTGGGTGGCAGATCAATCAGGGACCCCCGGGGGCTTTTGGCGTAGAAGTCCTTGAGGAATCCAAAAATATCTTCCGCCTTGCCATGCGGCAGTTCGACATTGGGGGACAGTTGGTCAAAGGTCAACTTATGGCACTGGTGACAGTTGTCATTGAAGGTCGCTGTGCTCATGTGCCCATCGTTCGGATCGGACTTATGGCAACTCCAGCACTCGAGCTTCATGACTTCGGCGCCACCCTTGCCATCGGGGGCCAGAACGCCCTCCTTCGCCATATGATCGCGATGGGAGAACTTACGAAGGCCCGACTGCTCGACCAGTTTCTCCTTATCCGCCATGGAAATCCGGTCAATCAGAACCTTGTCATTCCCCTGATTGTTGACCACGCTGGCCTTGAATTCGGGATGATGCCCCCCGAACAAGGATTCATGACCAAAGCTTTTGGGGATGTTGCTCAATTCCGTCTTGCTGTAGGTCTTCTTGATATCACCGTGGCATTGGAGACATTGCTCCACACGGTCGCCCATCACCAGGAAATTGTCAGCGATGTGCTCCTGATGGCAATCCCCGCAAAGCGGCATCTCCTGCGTAATTCCCTTGATCTGATCGACATTGACGTGATTTTTGATGTCATCGTGACAGCTTTCACAGGCCTTGTTGGGGATATCCGTAAACGCGCCCCCGGCATGACATTTCTCACAGTCATTCGCGATGCGGATGTGGTATCGACTGACCGGGCCGACACTCCAGGAGTCCCCGCTGATTGAGCGCATCAAAGGCCCGCCCCGATTAAGAAACCGATCGACGGCCGGAATCTCGATCGATGCCAACGGAATCAAAAGGAAGAATGCCAAGGCGATAATGACCGCCGTCCAGACTAAAGGCCGAATATAGGCGATGTGTTGCCCATCCCAACCCCAGCGCAGGAAATTGCCTCGAAGCTCCGCGGTCTTCAGGTCCTTCTGCGCGATCATTTCCCCGCGAAATTCCTGATTCCGACCATTCTCCATCACCCGAAGGAGACTATTTCCAATTCGAATCACGTCCCCTGGAACCAGCAGATGACTCTGTACTGATCGGTCATTGACCAGCACCTTGCCGTCGGTCAGAGCCTCGATGCGGTAATGCCCGTCTTTTCCGGAAATGCGCGCATGATGATCAGCAGCTCCCGGAGTATCGAGAACCAGGGCGTTGTCCTTGGCAAAGCCGATGGTCAGGAACTCAGCATCAAGCTCGAGCTTGGCATCCTGCTGGGAACCACTCGCGGGTGAGAGACGGATGAGGAATTTCACGTTCAGGCACCCACAAGACTAGTAGTAGAAAACGGAAATAATGTGCACGAAGAGTCCAATCACCGTGGCGAGGGAGAGCGGCACATGAAACAAGAGCCAGATCCGGATCCGGCGATTCGCAATCCGGTCTTTTTCAAGGCGGGTCAAGCGATCAACCATGTCATTGATGAGATCCAGAAGCTTTTGAAGCTTTTCCCCTGGAGATCGATCGAAGCAAAGATCGATGACAAAAGCGTGCAGTCGAGTCGCCTCAAAGGACTGCTCTCCCGGCCCCATGGGATTACCCAGCTTGAGTTGCTCGGCACTCTCAGTCGCCTCGCTGGTCATCACGCGACCACGACGGGAAACCAGCGATGCACCTACTTTTTCGAGCTCTTTTAGCCCCTTTCGAGTCGGGAGTCGATGTCCCAGGAACAGGCGATCCACACTAAAAAGAATCAGCTCATGGACATCCCGGTCAATCTCGCGAGCCACTTCCAAGGCCTCCCGAGTCATCTGATCAAACTCTTCATGCATCTGGACCGATGAAGCTTTCGCAAGGTTCATGGAAATAGTCGCCGGGACCTTGATGTAGAAATAAACCCCCACCATACCCGAGAGGACCGTCAGCACCATCACGATATAGAACACCGTGTGCATGTTCGCATCGAATTGGAATCCGCAGTGCAGGGTCGCGAGAATGAGAAGACTGGTTCCCAGCCAGACATGACCTGACAGCCACTGGACGAGACTAAACCGATTATTGATATAGGTCCTTTTCCGGACACCAAACCACAAGAGCCACAGGATAATGAAGCCCCCGATGGTTCCCAGGGTGTAACCCAGCCACGAATTCCCACTCGGCGGTCCGACGGGGTCATGGACCACATAGAGAAAAATCGAAATCAGTGAAAGCAGACTCGCTGCCTTCAAGAAGAAATAGTTATCCTTGTCGATGAATGAACGGTTCACTCGAAATGCCCTCGAAATGGATCTCTACTTCAGTTTGGATTCTTCGAAAATCGTCACCAGCGCATCGGGTGATGATCGGATGGCCGCTCCCGTAGGGCAGGCCTGAACGCAGGCTGGCCCGCTGGATTGGCCGTGACAAAGGTCACATTTCATGGCCTTTTTCACCACCGTTCCAGGCCCGTGCAAATGCTCGGTCTCCTGACCCGGGGGCCGGCCTTTCCCCCAGAACAACCACGACCAGAGATCCAGGGGTTGCTGAGGCTCAGGAGCTACCATCTGAATCACCCCAAACGGGCAATTGGCGGAGCAATTGCCACAGCCGATACAGGTATTGGTATCAATCAACACCTGACCACCCGGTTGTCGGCTGATACAGTTGGCCGGGCAGTCTTTCATACAGCCCGGTTCGTAACAGTGACGGCAGGCGGTCGGTACGTGAATCGTGGCAAAGCTCTCCCCGGCTTTGCGACGAAGCCTGGAAACGCCGCCATGGGTTTCAGCGCAGGCTTTTTCGCAGTTATCACAGCGAACGCAGAGCGCTTCGTCGATGACCAGAACGTTCGACCCGTCCACCACCCCGGTATCTTCGACAAAGCCGATGACCGCATTGGTGGACTCTTCATTGCTCCGCTGCTGCTCCTTGAGCAGCATCTTGCGGGCCTTGCGTTCAGCACCCTGCTGGATCGAGGGGAAGCGTGAAATGGTTTCGTGGAACAGCCTGGAATTCAGCTTAAAGATTTCAGTTGCCGTCGACGATGTCGCTGTATCGAGGCGGTTGCCACCCAGATAGATCTCGTCAATACCAAACCAGTTGCCTGCTGTGACGAGATGCTGAATTTTCTCTTTTCCGCCCTGAAGCCTCGAGAGAGAGACCGAACCCTTTAGGATGATGTAGAAGGCATCGGTCGCATCCCCTTCGGCATAGATCGGCTGGTTGGCCTTGAATCGAAGGAGTTCGCCCTGATCGAGGAGGTTTTGAAAATCCGTCTCACGAATATCTTCACGAATCTCCTCTCGTGGAATGATTCCGATGAAGGTTCTGAAAATCAGACGTTCCAGGAAGACACGTTCGACCGCGTGCTTGATCGAGGTCACGCTATTAAAGAGCTTTCCAGCCGTTTTGACCGGGGTTTCAAGGACAACTGTATCCTCGCCCGCAAACGCATAGATCCCCCAGGGAAGACCGGACCTCAGCGTCACAAGGCCTAAAAGCTCGCCAACGCCCCAGTAATGCCGCGTATCCACAATGCGGCCACTCAATGAGCTCGCCACCTTCCCTGAAACAATCAGGCCAATATTGGACGAGTAATCACCGGGACTGAACATCAGCGTCCCTTGCGGTACAAAGCGAATTTTGCTCTCACGAACGAATTCGCGTAGCACCAGATCGGTGACGTCCTTCAGAATGTCTGCGCGATCTTTCAGATCCTTGAGAGATTCTCGAACTTCTTGGAAACCGGGAAGATTCTTGAGCACACTTTCAACCAGTTCCTGGTCTGCAGGGTCAATCGGACGCCCGTCGATGTGTTCAATGACCTCATAGCCCTGATTCATCGCCTCCTTGATCAGGGGGCAACCGGCAAGGGCGCCAATGACATAGATCCCCTGCCGACTCGCCTGATAGCCCTCGCCGATGATCGGGAAAGCCGTTTCATCGGCTGAGGGGAACTGAAGCGACATGCTGTCGAGGAGCTTGCGCTGAGGCATGGCACCCGCGCGAATGATGATCATGTCGGTTGGAACCGTCACCGAACCCGTACTGGCTTCGATTTTGATGTCCGCAGGCGCTCCCGACTGACTTTCGATGACCGCCTCGGGTGCCGCCTCAAAAATACAGGTGATTTCCTTGTTGGCGATGGCGCGCTGAATCGCTGCGGCATTTCGACCCTTGGCCCGGTCGAATCCATTGCGGCGATTGATTAGTGTGACCTGATTCTGTTTTGCAAGCGCCAGGGCATCTTCGAGCGCCGAGTCACCGGCACCGACCACGGTGATGCGTTTGTTTTGGAGGGCTGAAGCGTCATCGAGCTTGTAGCCAACGACAGGATGGTCTTCGCCGGGAATTCCGAGCTTTCGGATATTCCCCATATTACCGATGGCCAGAACGACCGACTCGGCCTCAACCACATCGCCGGACATCAACGTCAGCTTATAGGCACCGGCTTCCCCCTCAATCGACTTGAGGGCCGCATTGAAGCGGATATTGATCTTGAGCCTCTGGATATCCTGCTCCCAGGCCTCCAGAACTTCTTCCCGCGTACCTTCTGCGAATCTGACACTGCTTCGGAGCGGCATGTTGGTCGGCTCGTCCATCACATGCTTGCCCTTCTGGTACCAGAAGTTCACCGTGTTGGAGATGACGCCCGTCGCCTCGAGGAGCACATGAGACATCCCCAGCTCCGCGGCGCGACCCGCCGCACTGAGACCCGCTGGCCCAGAACCGACGATGGCGACTCTGAATTTGCCCGAATCGTTGTTCACCCTGAGACTCCGGTAAAGGGATGCGACGTGACTGGAAAGCTGGACCTACTCCGAGCGCCCGGGATCAATGCCCCCGGGAACCACCCAGCGACTGAAGAGCCTCACGAAATGCGGCGGGCCGATAGGCCTCGGTGCTCACCGTAGCCGCCCTAAGGGCATTCATGGCCGCATCCCCGATGCGGGTGTCACCGTTCTGCTGAAGGGTCGCTCTCATGGCTTCTACAGCCATGACCACCTGTTCGGCGGCCGCAAAACTGAGATAGTCATTCTGGCGACTCCGCTCAGCCAAAGAAGCCAGAATCGCAGCACAGTCGGTGTTATTAAACGTGTGGTGGGCAACCGTTGGCTCTATATCCTGCAGCGTCTTCTGCAAGGTCTCAGCCACCTGCCGCATTTTGTGGGCATCGGACTGACTGGCCTTGTGCAATTCACCGATCAGCTGGCGGATTCGGGTTGCCTCTTGCGGGGCAATGGCATCGGCCAGTATCGCCGTCATCAGGAGACCTGAATCATTGAAACGAATGGTGCCAGGGCCCACACCGGAAATACTGCGTTTTTCCCAGACCAGTTTGCTCGAAGCGGCCTGCTCGTCCAGTGCCTTGTTCTGACCAAAGGCATCACTCGGAACTTCAATGTCATGGTGGCAGGCCTGACAATCGAAAAACGAAAGTTCCGGCATCAGACCTGAAGACTGGTGCTTGCCGTGGAGGAACAGATCGACAAAACGGATCGAGGCGCGAACTTGGCCTAGCGCCCAAATGCCCGCATGGGTCACCACTTCTTTACGCTTGAAATAATCCTTGTCAGCTACGTAGTGCTTGTGGACTTCCGTGTAGGTATCCAACTCGAAGCTGATGCGGGGATGTCCTGCCCCCATGATGCGATGATTCGCAAACCGCTCCTCATCACCCACATGGCATTTGTTGCACATGTCCGCGCGCTTTTCAGGGTTTTCCGTGGGATAGAGCCCATTCTTGATGTTATCGGCATGGGTCACCTCGCCGGAAACATGGGGACCCAAATAGCGATTACCACCGCCATGACAGGCCTCGCAACCCACGCCATCGGTCACATCAAAACGCTTGCCGCGGAGTTCCATGGGCACATTGTCGGCATGACAGTCGAGACAAATCTTGGATTCATTGGCGGGCTTTTTGAGTCCCAGATTCCGAGCGATCTTCTTGGACCTTTCATTCAAAAGGACAAGATAAGCCCGCGAGTGGGGATCTTCCCGGTTCCAGATGGTGTATTCATTTTGTTCGACCGATGAACTCAGGTAGGGCCGGGTCGCGCCGTGACAATTACTGCCCGCGCAACTCGCGACACCCAAATGACGGTCCCCTTTGGTGGTGTCGGTCTGGGGCTTTTCGGCATCACCCCACGCTTCGGGATCCGCATCAGCGGGGAACGACTCGTTTGCTGTCGTAATTTCCTGTGGAGCCGCGGTCGACGTTGCGATCGCTCCGTTGAAGACCATCAATACGCCGACGCTCAGAAGGAGCGCCGACCAACGGCGCCAATCCAGTCCATTCATTGCTTCACAGTCCCAGAAAAGTTTTTGAATCGAACGGATCATGGAGTATCCCGCCGGGTGCTTATTCAAGGTTGAATGCCAACAATACGAGATGGTGGTGCCGGTCACAGTCCGACCCCACGATACAAAGGCTGTTTTAACAGGAAATGAGATCAATTGTCATTCATTTTTATGTATACATTCGCATTGACAGCGAATGGTATTTCTGAAATCGACAATCAAGCCTTCAAAAGGGCTCTAGCCCCCGATCCTTTGGGGCTCTGGCGGCATCTGAGATGCAATGCAATATTCCAGTAACCAATATAGAAGAAGGCTCTAATACGCATGGGGCGATACTATGAACTTCACGCCGAGCGGTGTGGTACAAAGCGCATGACACAGCATGAGAAGATCTTTCCCGGGTCTTAAATCGGAGTGGTTACAATGGCGCCCACACCTTCGGAGTCACGCCATGCAAAAGTTCTTCTTTTACGCCCTTTTTCTTCTGCTCCTTCCGCTCTCGGTTCTTGCCAGTTCGTGGGATCAGGTAGCACAGGTTCCAGGCTCCGGTACGACCTACTACATTGACCACGCCCGCATTACCAAAACCGCAAAAGGCTGGAAGGTCTGGGCCATCGTGGATGACGAAAGCCCCGACCCCAAACTGCATACCCTTTCGCTCTCCTATCTTTTGGAAGTGAACTGCGAAGAGAACAAGGAGCAGTATTCCTCTCTGGCCGGATATGCTGGCCATATGGCGAACGGCGACATTCTCTTCAGCTATGCCGAGCCTTCGGAATGGTTCGATGTCAAGGCAAACACCGTGGTCGATGATCGACTTCAAGCCATCTGCCGAATCGCACCGGATCTGATCCGACAGTACTCTGGACGCTGAGGAGAAGACAGGATGATGGGGATCTTTGTCGGGAATTTTCTGGGGCTGCTCATCGTGACGGTTACGGTGGCATTGGGCTATGAGTCTCTGGCGAAAGCCACTCTCCTCTTCCTTGGAACTGCCTACGGCGTTTGGTTTTTGTTCTGGATCATGAACATCACCAGCCGACCCAAAGCCCATGCGCCTTTTTGTCAGACCCTCGCCCCTGACGAACTCAAGCTCTATCGTCATTATCACACCGCTATCGATTTCCCCCTTCCAGGGCAGGTCTATGCGGGAATCCTCAACTTCCTGCGCGTTGCGGGTCTGGTCTATGCCGGACTGACGCTCTGGCGCGAGCTCTATATCGAGGCCGGTTTTGCAGGCCTCTTTTTCCTGATTACCGCCAGCCTGATTCATCGCAACAATCCCTGGTTCTTTTTGGGGCAACGGGCCGAGAAAGGGCATGCCCGCGCAAAACTGGAACTTCAGGGACTGCATGCGCTCGTCACTCAAAGACATGGTCAGGCCGCGGAATCCAGCGAACCTTCGGAGCCCTAGACCCAGGTGCACCATGAGTAAACCGCCGCCCTCAAGCCGACAGCGGGGCCTAATCGAAATCATCCTCGTTGGCCTCATCGGCAACGTGATGGAATGGTATGACTTTGCCGTTTATGGCTATTTCGCGGGCATTCTGGGAAAGCTATTTTTTCCCTCCTCCGATCCGGGTCTCTCCCTGATCGCTTCATTTGGAGCTTTTGCCGCCGGATTCCTGATGCGCCCCCTCGGCGGCATTCTCTTTGGGCGAATTGGGGATTCATTAGGACGCCAAACCGCCATGTCCTTATCGGTTCTGGCAATGGCCATTCCGACCGTGCTCATGGCGCTTCTTCCCACCTATGGCCACATCGGCATTCTGGCCCCTATCGCACTGGTCATACTCCGGATTATTCAAGGCCTATCCGTGGGAGGCGAATACACCTCTTCCCTAATCTACCTTGCCGAAAATGGTCCCACCCATCGCAAGGCATTTACCGCAATTTGGGGTTCATGGGGCGCTGTCTTCGGCATGCTTTTAGGATCCGGGGTTGGATTGGCCACCGCCAGCTTCCTTGACGCAGAGGCTCTTGATCTTTGGGGCTGGCGAATTCCGTTTGCCCTGGGAGGACTGGTGGCGCTTGCCGGCTGGTGGATTCGACGTGGTTTACCGACTGAACTCCCATCCAGCCATGAAAAAACCCCCGTCCGTGAGGTGATCCGGAATTATCGCTCGCACATTGCCCGCGTTGCACTGATCAACATTGGTTTTGGTGTGGCCTATTACACGGTCTTCGTCTACGCCGTCACCTACATCCGGAACATCGACCAATTTTCAGAATCGGTGGCGCTGGAACTCAACACCCTGTCGATGCTGATCTTGCTTCTGGCTCTCCCCCTGGCAGCCTGGCTCTCCGACCGGATTGGGCGCCGGAAGATGGTCACCATTAGCATGTCACTTCTGGTTCTTGGGACACTCCCTCTGTTTGGGCTGATTCATTCATCGATTGAAACACCCGTATTTCTTGCCGAAATCACTTTTGCCCTCCTGGTGGCCATGACCAGCGGTGGCATGGTGGCGCTCAATGTGGAACTGATCCCCCGGGAAGTCCGTTGTACCGGACTGGCTCTCGCCTACAACCTGGCTCATGGGATATTTGGTGGGACGACCCCGCTGGTGGCTGCCTGGCTCCTTCGGACCACCGGCGACCCGATCGCTCCGGCCTACTGGCTGTTGGGTACCCTGACCCTTTCAACCGCGACCCTGATTTTTTGGATCCGAGATCACCACATCCACCCGATCTCGCCCAGCCCAACGCCCTAATCAACGTTGAATCCTCATCAGCTCGCCGATTTGTTAGTAAAATCCGGCGGTATTCGCCTCTTCCCGCCTTTTAGTTCTAAAGTACCAGTTCCCCTATGAAATTAACCGTCTTTCGATCATCCGACGTTAGCCCCATCAACGATTTCGACAACGTCAGACAGGTTCTCGATGATCCGGAAGCCTTCATCCTGCTTTATCTTGAGAATCCGGAAAAAAAGGATCTCAAGGCGCTTCAAGACTGCTTCAAATTGCACGAACTGGCGATTGAGGATGCCTCCTCAGCGCATCAGCGCCCGAAACTCGAGGAATACGGCGACACGCTCTTCATGGCGATTCATACTGGCCTTTTAAGAGGCAGCGAGGTCCAGTACGGAGAACTCCACATCTTTTTGTCGACCCGCTTCATCATCCTTATTCAGCATAAAAGTCATGTGGACTACAGCCCCGTCGAAGACCGCTGCTACGCTTCACCCGAGTTCCTGAATTTTGGCGCGGGATTCATTCTCTATGCCGTACTGGATTATCTGGTCGACGAACTGATGCTGATCGGGGTCCACCTTCAGGAGAAACTGGATCGTCTGGAATCCATGATTTTTGACAATCAGTTCGAAAGCAGTGAGATCCAAAGCATCTACGCCTTAAAACGAAAGGTTGCACGACTCCACAACATGTCGGCTCCGGTGGGCGACATGTGCGCGGAACTCTCCAGACTTCACCCCGAGATCGTTCCGAAAGACTTGATTCCCTATTACCGCGACATCCAGGATCACGTCCAACGGACCAATCGCCTGACCTTCATGCTGCGCGATGCCCTGTCCGACGCCCTTCAGGTCAATATGTCCCTCATCACGATTCGTCAGAACGAGGTCGTTAAGCGGCTTGCGGGCTGGGGTGCGATCCTGACCCTCCCCACCCTCATCTTCACGATGTACGGGACCAATTTCAAATACATGCCGCTGTATGACTGGGATATCGGCTACCCCGTTGTTCTGGTCCTGACCGGTCTCGCCTGCAGAGAGCTTTATAAAAAACTCAAATCCTCTGGCTGGCTCTAAATCATTGGGGCCCACTCATGCCTCTCGATTCCTGGCTTGAGCTTCTGGACCGCTTCTCAAGCATCCCTGTTTTCCACGCATTGATGCTGGGTCTGGTTGGACTTTGGGCCGGCGTTCAAAACGCGCTTGCAGGCGGCGGATCCTTTGTCACTCTCCCGGCACTGATGGCCGCAGGAATGAGCCCCCTTGAGGCCAATATCACTTCGACTGTGGCGCTTTTCCCAGGGCAAGCGGTTTCAGGACGTATGGGCTTTCGCGCCCTCGGCAAGGATAGGCCCCAACTCCTGGGGCGCCTCATTTTTACGAGCCTCATCGGCGGGGCCCTAGGGGGCCTCCTTCTAATGGGAACACCCTCCCGTCTCTTTGCCCTGCTTTTACCTTGGCTGGTTCTTTTTGCAACTTTACTTTTCGCTTGGGGAAGCTTCCGAAAAAGGGTCGGCCCTTCTAAGGTGGAGACAAACCCCAAGGCACTCATCTCAAGCCAATTCTTGATCGCAATTTATGGCGGGTATTTCGGCGGTGGAATTGGTTTTTTGATGCTGGCTGCCCTGACGATGGCGGGATTTCCTCCCCGATCGGCGGGTAGCCTGAAGAATATTTTTGCCGCGGTCATGAATCTATCAGCGGTGGGGGTCTTCATGACCTCACCGTCCCTCAACTGGACGGCCGCCTTCATGCTCGGAACGGGCGCTGTGTTGGGGTTTGCAACAGGCGCCCATCTCCTTGGACATCTCAACGAAAAGCTTCTCAGAGCGTTTGTGATCCTGGTCGGACTTGCCCTCACCGTCGGCTTGTTTATGAAACAAGCCTAGTTCCTAGTTATCGATGTAGGCGATGGCCCGAAGCGGCGCGCCACTCCCCCCCTCAATTTTCATGGGAAGTGCAACGACCCAAGCCCCTTTTGCCGGCAACTGATCCAGTCCTTTCAGATTCTCGAATATGGGGACCGCATGAAGAGCCAGAATTCGGTGGCTTTCAAAAAGCCGGGACTGCCCATAATCGATGCTTGCCGTATCGAGCCCAACCGCTCGAACATCCCGTTGCTCAACCAGCCAGCGCGCACCCTCTGCTGAGAGCCCTGGGAAATGGAGTTTCGGGATCGCGGCCTCGCCTCGCTCATCGGTTCCAAGATATTGCTTGGGATCGGGCCAAAAGCGGTCATAGCCGGTACGGATGAGCACGATAGCTCCCTTGGGAATCCGTCCATGCTGGGCTTCAAAGGATAGAAAGTCACTGGGGCCCACCCGATAATCACGATCCGCAGCTGAATGGGCCATCACATCGATGACAACCCCGGGACCAAGGGTCTGCGTGATCCCGATCTTTTCAACCGTCTCCCCCTTGATATCGAAATGTATCGGGGCGTCCATGTGCGTGCCACCGTGTTCGGCTGCCGAATAACGGTTGGCAGAGTAATGGTAGCCACCCGCTGCATGCCCGTCATACACCTTTTCCAATTTGAAATGCTCGGCATTGGGCCAGTAAATGGTCTCAGCTGAGAAGGGATGCGTGAGGTCTATCCATCGGCCATGGTTGAGGTCTAACTCGCGTTGAGCGCAGGACTCGAGCAAGCAGGCGAAAACGACAATCAGCTTTAACCGACTTTCTTTAGAAAAACACCCCATTCGGCCCTCCGTTCGAAGATCTGCGTGCTTACGTATACTTTGATAATTTACACGGATGATCAGCCTAGTAGTGAAGCCTCAGGGCTCATGGGGCTCTGAGTCCCGCTCGTTTGGAAAGCTGGAGCATCGTCTTCACGACCACATCAGGGTTCAAAGAAATACTGTCAATCCCACTATCTACCAGGAAGCTCGCAAACTCCGGGTAATCACTGGGAGCCTGTCCGCAAATCCCGATCTTTCGTCCTGCCGCCTTGACGTCATGTATCACTCTGGCAATTGACTGCATGACCGCGGGATTTCTCTCATCAAAAATATGGGCAACCACCTCAGAATCTCTATCGACCCCTAGAATCAGCTGGGTCAGATCATTGGAACCAATGGAGAAACCATCAAAGATCTGGGCAAAATCTTGAGCCAGAATCACATTGCTTGGGATCTCACACATCACATAGACCTCAAGTCCGTTCTGACCCCGCTCCAATCCATTTTCGGCCATCACCTCTAACACTTTACGGCCCTCTTCAACCGTTCGGCAAAAGGGAATCATGATCTTGAGATTGGAGAGTCCCATGTCCTCCCGGACTCGGTGCATCGCCCGACACTCCAAGGCAAAGGCCTCCTTGTATCTGGGATCGTAATAGCGGCTAGCTCCCCGAAACCCGATCATCGGATTTTCCTCGACCGGCTCATAGGGATGCCCTCCAACGAGGTTGGCGTACTCGTTGGACTTGAAGTCACTCATCCGAATGATGACGTCCTTGGGGTAAAAGGCTGCCGCAATCATCGCCACCCCCTCAGCCAGTCGCTCGACAAAGAATTCCGCCTTATCGGAATACCCTATCGTCAGCTGATCAATGGCCGCACGCGTTTCTGAATCCTTAATTGTGTCGTAGTCGATCAATGCCTTGGGATGAACCTTGATCGAATTGGTGATGATGAATTCTTGCCGAGCCAAGCCTACCCCGTCATTGGGAAGAAAGGAGAGGCGGAAGGCCTCATCAGGGTTGCCGACATTCATCATGATGGACGTTGAGGGCTTAGGGACCGCCGAAAGGGTCGTCCGTTCCACCTCAAAAGAGAGCAATCCGGGATAGACGAAGCCGACGTCACCCTCGGCGCAGGAAACAGTGACATCCATGCCATCCTGAAGAACCGCCGTCCCCTGCTCTGTCCCTACGACTGCGGGCACCCCAAGCTCTCGACTGATGATGGCAGCGTGACAGGTCCTCCCGCCACGATTGGTCACGATGGCTGCTGCCTTTTTCATGCTCGGTTCCCAATCAGGATCGGTGCGGTCAGCCACCAAAATCTCTCCCTCCTGAAACAGAGGGAGCTCCTGAACAGAATGAATCACCCGAATCCGGCCATGAGCAATTCGTGACCCGACGCTCCTTCCCGTAACCAAAGGAGCCCAGCGGGTGTCCGATGTCAGTCGATAGGTTTCAATGTCATCCAGCCTCCGGCGGGAGTGCACGGTTTCAGGCCGGGCCTGAAGAATAAAGAGCTCGCCCGTCCGGCCGTCCTTGCCCCACTCCATGTCCATAGGTGAAGGCATACCGCGTTTTTTCGTATAGTAGGATTCAATTGCGATGGCCCAACGGGCCAACGTGAGGATATCGTCCTCCCCAATTGAGAATTTTTGCCGATCTTCAATGGGGACCGGAATATTGCGGGTCATCCGACCACCGCCCTGATCGTAGATGAGCTTTTGTTCCTTGGTCCCCAACTGCTTTCGAAGAATCGGTCGGTAGCCTTCCTTCAGGGTCGGCTTGAATACATAGAATTCATCCGGATTCACCGATCCGGCCACGACGTTTTCACCCAGCCCATAGGACGCGTTGATCAGGACCGCATTTTCAAATCCGGTTTCAGTATCAATGGAGAACATGACCCCTGCGGCCGCAAGATCTGAGCGGACCATGCGTTGCACGCAGACCGAAAGTCCAATTTTCAGCTCCAAAAAGCCCTTATCGACCCGGTAGGAAATCGCCCGGTCCGTATAGAGGGAGGCGAAGCAACGCTTAACGGATTCCAATAAGGCCGCAGCACCCTGAACATTGAGATAGGTTTCCTGCTGTCCTGCGAAACTGGCATCGGGGAGGTCTTCAGCCGTCGCACTGGATCTGACTGCAACATCAAGAGGGCCCTTTTCACCTTCTTCCGCGAGTCGCCCATAGGCCTCAAGGATGTCAGTTTGAAGATCGGAGGGAAGACGGGCATCCAGGATGGCTTGCCGGGCCCGCCGACCCCGCGCTTGAAGATCGGCAATATCCTGAGTGTCCAGTCCCTTGAGAATATGACGCAGCGTTTCGGTAACGCCCGCCTCCTCGATAAATCGGTGATAGGCGGCTGCCGTGATGGCAAAGCCATTCGGAATGCGGATCCCTTGAGGTCTCAAGGCCCGATACATTTCCCCAAGGGACGCATTCTTACCCCCCACCAAAGGAACATCCTCGATGCCGAGCTCACTAAACCAGAGGATGGCCGCTTGATCTCGTGGCGCACTAGACATGGTTAACCTCGCAATCAGTACGGTTTTTAATCGTTGCGAGCGTGAGTCTATGCCCCAAAATCAAACAAAACTATGCGGCCATCTACGGCTCAACGGTTCCGAAATTTAAAAAATCGAATGATCGGGGCGCCTCAGATCCCGTAGCCCCCACCCCCTGGCGTTTCGATTTGAAGTTGATCTCCAGTCGTGACTCTCACCTGAGCCAAATGCCCAAGCTCTTCCATCGTTCCATCCTGCCGGATCAGACGATTGAGCCCCGGGGCCCCGGCACTCCCACCGGCCAGGCCAAAGGCACCCTGCGTGCGACCATTGGTCAGAAGGCTGACCGTCATCGGCTCCAAAAAGGTTAACGTCCGTATCGCCCCATCGCCTCCTCGCCAGCGGCCAATGCCTCCGGATTCTGGACGAATGCCATGATGTTCGACTCTGACCGGAAAACGCATTTCCAGAATCTCAGGATCGGTCAGACGAGAGTTGGTCATATGGGTTTGAACAACGGAAGTCCCATCAAACCCGCCCTGAATGTTTCCCGCGACATCAAGATAAATTCCCGCACCGCTCCCACCGGAGAGGGTCTCGTAATACTGATGATGGGAATTCCCGAAGGTGAGATTGTTCATCGTGGGCTGCGCAGAAGCCATCACGCCCAGCGCGCCATAAAGGGCATTGGCGATGCAGGTGGAGGTCTCGACATTCCCGGCAACCACTGCAGCCGGAAATTGAGGGTCCAGCATGGATCTTTCAGGAATGATGATCTTGAGTGGACGAAGACAGCCCTCATTGAGCGGCAGATCCTCTTCAACCAGGGTTCGGAAGACATACAGAACCGCCGCCTTAACGATCGATTTCGGACAATTGAAGTTGTTGGTGAGCATCGAACTGCTTCCGGTCAGATCGACCGTGCACTCACCCAGAGAGGCATCAATGGTCACGGAGATTTCGATCCTCGCACCATTATCCAGCGTCAACGCGAAGCGCCCCTCCTTGAGTCTTTGAATCGCCTGCCTGACCTTCTCCTCGGCATGATCCAGGATATGCGCCATATAAGCCTTAACACTGATCTCACCATGATCCTGAACGGCCTTCCTCAGTGACTCAACGCCCTTCTGATTCGCTGCGATCTGAGCTCGAAGATCCCGAAGATTCTGCGCGGGGTTTCTGGCCGGGTAAGGGCCATGGGCAAGAAGCTTCAGGAAGTTTTCCTCACAAAGTCGGCCCTGACTGACGAGACGAAAGTTCTGAATTCGAACTCCCTCTTCCTCGATGGAAGCCGAAAAGGGGGGCATGGATCCCGGGGTGACCCCGCCGATATCTGCATGATGTCCACGACTCGCCACCCAGAAATCCGGGCGCCCAGCCCCCCTCGTCTCATCCAAAAAAACCGGCGTCACCACGGTGATATCAGGAAGATGCGTTCCTCCCTGATAGGGATCGTTCAGGACCTGAACATCTCCAGGCTGGAGGGTTTCACCACAGTCCCGAATCACGGTCTTGATACTGTCGCCCATGGATCCTAAATGCACCGGCATATGGGGTGCATTAGCAATCAAGGAACCTTCGCCATCAAACAGCGCGCAAGAGAAATCAAGCCTCTCCTTGATGTTCACCGAGCTTGCAGTCGACTGGAGCTGAACTCCCATTTCTTCTGCAATGTTCATAAAAAGGTTGTTGAAAACCTCGAGTCGAATCGGATCCACCCCGGTCGTTTCAGGAAGAGCCATCGCGGGGACGCATCTCCACTCAAGATGAAGATGGTCCATCGGATCAAGCATCGCCCACCAACCCGGCTCCACCACGGTGGTGGCGTTCTCCTCAACCACGATCGCGGGCCCTTCAATCCAGGTGCCAGTGGTCAGCTGGCTTCGGGAAAGAATCAAGGCGTCCACCCAAGCGCCTTTGGAATAGAAACGGGTCCTTTGAACCGGATCTTTTGACCTTGAGGCAACCTCCATCCTCCCGAGGGTCTCTGGAAGTGAAGCCGCCTTCAGCGCTTCCACTGTAATGGCGGCGACTACCATCTGATCACCTTCCGGCAGATAAGCATTCCGCTGCCGATACTGCTCTTTAAATTTTGCAACCACGGCATCTATCGGCCCCGCTTCAATGGGATCGCTCTGATCAGAACTCTGGTATCGCACATGAAGCCAGGACTTCAGGATGATGCCATCCGCCTCAGCCACCTGAGCCCTTAGCTGCGCCTTAGCCTTCGAAGACAATGCATCAATCCGTTGCTGGATAGACCCCATTTCAGAAGGCGCCAAAGGTTGCTCGATGGTTTCTGAAAGGACCACCGACTGATCAGCCAATCCCATTCCAAAGGCCGACAAGACACCGGATAAGGGGTGAAGGAGCACTCGCTGAATGCCGAGGGCTTCGGCAACCAGACAAGCATGTTGCCCGCCCGCACCCCCAAAACACTGGAGAACATAACCTTGAGGCTCATGGCCCGCCCCGATGGAGATCTTGCGGATGGCATTCGCCATCTGCTGCACTGCGATCTGGATGAAGCCCTCGGCCAAAGCCTCCGGGGCCTTTCCCATCCCCGTCGACCAGGCGATGAAAGCCTCTCTTACACTTTCAGAATCCAAAGCCAAATCGCCATGCCGACCAAAGACTGCAGGAAAATGGTTGGGCTGAATCTTCCCGAGCATGACATTGGCATCGGTAACGGTCAGCGGCCCCTCTTGGCGATAGCATTTAGGACCCGGAAAGGCTCCAGCGCTCTCTGGACCCACCTGGCAACGCGCCCCATCGAAAGAGAGAATGGACCCTCCACCCGACGCGATGGTGTGAATACTCAACATGGGTGCCCGAATCCGAACTCCTGCGACTTGCGTCTCCTCGTTACGCTCATATCGGCCCGCATAATGAGAAACATCGGTGGACGTCCCGCCCATATCAAAGCCGATGATTTGATTGAACCCTGCCTGCTCGGCCGTCTTGACCATGGCAACGATGCCGCCGGCTGGGCCTGACAGAATGGCATCCTTACCCTGGAAGTGATCGGCATCCGTCAGGCCGCCTGAAGATTGCATGAAAAGAAGCTCAACGCCTGGGAGCTGGTCCGCGATCGAATCCACATAACGGCGAAGAATCGGGGAAAGATAGGCATCCATGACCGTGGTATCCCCTCTCGAAACCACCTTGATGACGGGACTGACCTCATGGGAAACCGAAATCTGGTCAAACCCGATGGCTTGAGAAATGCGCTGAGCAACTCGTTCATGCTCCGGATAGCGATAGCCATGAAGAAAAACGATCGCAACGGAGCGAATCCCCTGGCCGTAGGCTTGAACTAGATCCCTTTCAAGGGTGAATTCATCGAGCGTCTGAAGCACACCCCCATCCGCCCCAATGCGTTCATTGGCCTCGATGACCCTCTCATAGAGGAGCTCAGGCAGGACGATTTCTCGTTCAAAGAGCTTGGGCCGGTTCTGATAGGCGATGCGAAGTACATCCCGAAATCCCCGCGTAGTGACCAGGACCGTGGGTTCACCCTTTCGTTCCAGAAGGGCATTGGTGGCCACAGTCGTTCCCATCCTGACCGAAGCAATGCGGTCAGGGCCCATCACTTCGCCCCGTTTCAGCTCCAGAAACTGACGCATTCCCTCAAGGGCTGCGTCAGCATATTGGCCGGGATTCTCAGAGAGGAGTTTTTTGGCTTTGAGCTGACCTTCCGGGGTGCGCGCAACGATGTCGGTAAAGGTCCCTCCCCGGTCAACCCAAAATTCCCAGCGATCGTCTGACATGTTGAATTCTTATTCTGTTAAAAAATGGAAAACCGGATGTTGAGATCGTAGCGGATTTGTTTTCTTCAGAGGATCAGGAGTCTCTTGGATCATGGACAAGACAGAAAGCTTGTTAGGGGATGGCCCAGCCAACGCCGACCAACGCGCCCTTTTAGGCCGGGCGGCGAGAAAGCACCTCCATCGCGCCGAGTTGGGTGCGCTATCCCTGGAGCCTGTTAACCGAAATCCTGTAGCGCTGATTCAACAACAGGAGAAGAACCGGATTCAGGAACTCCTTCCCCTACGGCATCACCGAATGAGCCAAAGTGCCTTCGCCTTCTACCGAGGCTCAGCTCTTTTAATGGCGCATGACCTGGCTGAAGGCCGAAAGAATACCGGCATTCATGTGCAGTTATGTGGCGATGCGCACCTTGCCAATTTTGGGCTTTTTGCTGCCCCAAATCGCGATGTTCTTTTCGATATCAATGATTTTGATGAGACCCATCCTGGGCCATTTGAATGGGACGTTCACCGGTTAGCCACGTCCTATTGGCTGGCACTTCATGAACTGGGTCATGGCGATATGCGTGGAACCGAAATTGTTGCGCTATTGGCTGAAAGCTATCGCAAGGCGATGGCCCATTATGCCCGCATCCCCGAAATCGACATCTGGTACGAACATCCCAACGAGGTCTGGATGGAGCGGACACTGGATACCCTCACGGGGAAATCCGGCATCAAGCAATTCAAGGCCTATATCAAGCGCGCTCGTGAGCGAGACCGATGGACCGCGGTCATTAAATTGACGGAAGCGGGACCCAAAGGCCGACAGTTCACTGACAACCCTCCGACGCTAGTTCGCATCCCGTTGGATCAGGCTGAGCTGGGTCGACAACAAGAGCTCTATGAGGACTATACGACCAGTCTGGATCTCGCCACACAGGAACTCTTAGGCCGATACCGGGTGATTGACGTCGGCCATAAGGTCGTTGGGGTCGGAAGTGTTGGTCTGACGGCCTATGTCTATCTTCTCCAGGGATTTCATCCGGGAGACCTGATCGTTCTGCAGGTCAAGGAGGCGGTGCCCTCAGTCATGGCGCAGTACCTCACGGATCCGAGCATTCGGCATGATGGCAAAAGGGTCGTTCGGGGGCAACGCATCATGCAGGCAGCGAGCGATCTTTTTCTGGGCTGGGTTCGCGCCCCTCTGGGGCGGGAGTTTTATGTCCGACAACTTCGCGACATGAAATACAAGCCGGACCCACAGGAACTCGATCTGACTGAAATCAAGAATCTCGCCTGGCTCTCAGGAATTACTCTGGCCCGCGCCCACGCCCGCTCGGGCCAATCGATTGCGATCCATAGCTATCTGGGTCACAGCAATCGTTTTGATAAGGCCATCGTGGCTTTCGCTGAGCACTACACTCATCAGGTCATCACAGACTTCAAGGCTTTCCAAACCGCGATTTCGAATGGGACGCTTCCTGAAGCCCGGGAGGATGTCCTTCCTCCCGAATTCAGCAGCGATCCGAACCACGGCGTCTTCGTCTCGGAACGAACGCCTCCACCCCCTCGACAAAAGGTGTAGAGCGAAACGGCATCCCTCAGTTCGAAAGGCAGGCCATCCCGGATCGATGGTAACCGGAGGGGCAGGAGCCGGCGATCTGTGCAAAGGCATCGCAGCTATGGTCCGTGGAAGCCACACAGGCTGCGCCAGACCGATAGTACCCGGAAGGACAACTGCCTTGAGGGCCCTCAAATGCGAAACGGGCGTGCCCACCTGAAGGAACGCAAGCGCCCCCGGATCGATAGTATCCCGATGGGCAACTGCCTTGAGCCAACGCAAAGGCCCGCGCCTGGGGGGCCTCCGTTCGGCATGCACCCACTGCGGGATGGCTCATCCATCCGCTCATCACGAGACTGACAGCCAAACATCTGACAAAGATCCGAAGCCTCATCGCAACACTCCTTCAAAAAGAGAGAAACCTTCCGGGGGTCAAGCCGGCATGTTGTAGAAACCCACCCCCAACATCACATAGAGGGCGATGAACGCGATGCCACTTCGAGCTCTGAGGTGCCCTGCACCCAGAAAGTTGCTCACGGCCATGACCGTCATGATCACCGCCACCAGATCATAGATCGTGAAGAGAAGGTTCATTTCTAAGGACATCAAGGCGCCCATGAGCACCAATGTTGGCCCGATCATGAGGGCCATTTGAGCACTGCCTCCCAGAAGGACCCCCATGGCCAGATCGATTTTTCCATGACGAGCAAAGCGAATGGCGGTCAACATTTCAGCCGTATTCCCAAGGAGTGCCAAAACAAAAACCCCAACGAAGGCGGTACTGAGGCCCAGTTCCCTCGTTACTGGCTCCAGAGCATTCGCCATGGTTTCACTCATGAGGGCCAAAAGAACGGAGACCACACTCAGAAGAATCAGGGACCCCTTGGGCGACCAGCGGGGCAGTGCCTCTGCACCATCATCATCGACTCGCACAATTTCAAGTGCATCGTCGGCATCGGTGCGAGGACGACGCGGCAAAAAGGTCGCCAAGATGGTGAGTGCATAGACCACAATCAAGATGACCGAGATCTCGACACTGATTTCCCGATCCACAGTGGTACTGAAGTCAAAAACAGCCGGGATAATGAGCCCGAACATGGCCAGAATCAAAAGCCCAGAGTGGACTCGGACGGCATCACGATCAAACTGGATATTGCGACTCCAGTCGCCCTTGATCATCATCAAAAAGGTGAGCCCGAGCCCGAACAGCAAATTACCAATGATCGAACCGGTGATCGAGCACTTCACCATTTCGACCAGGCCCGCCTTGAGCGCAAAGAAACTGATGATGAGCTCCGGGGCATTCCCCAAAGTCGCATTCAATAGGCCGCCTTGGGTCGGCCCCAACGCATCGGCCAGCTTTTCTGTCGCTTCGCCCATCAACTTGGCCAAGGGAATAATCGAGAGCGCAGAGGAAAGAAAGATCCAAAGCGGGGAAGCCCCAGACGATTTCAGAGATAGCGCCACCGGCACCAAAAGCAGGAGGGGCTGAACACCCTGTCGCATGACATTCCAACCGTTCACCCGATTCAGCCCCATCGATTTACTCTCCGACCGCTACCTTGCCTTTCTGAGACCATAATCTCACGTTCAGGGAATCATACCGGCGTCGGGATGAAATCGATCCCCGGAGCCGCTGGCCATTTCTTCATAAGTCGACCATTTCTGATCTACGACCCGCTGAGCCAAACCCATCAGGCGCTCAGATTCCTCCGGATGCGTCTGAGCCAAGGTCCTGAATCTAAGTTCATTTTCCTGATAGGTTCGAAGCGCGATATGCGGCCTGGGCGAATCGAGAACGAAAGGATTGGATCCGGTATCCCGAAGTGCCGGGTTATAGCGAACAAGTGGCCAATGCCCGGAGGCTGTCGCCAAAGCCTGTTGCTTCAATCCCTGTTCCATATTGATGCCATGAGCAATGCAATGGCTGTAGGCCAGAATCAATGAAGGTCCGGGGTAGGCTTCGGCCTCCCGAAGAGCGAGAAGGGTCTGCTGTGGATTGGCGCCCATGGCGATTCGGGCCACATAGACATTGCCGTAGGCGATCGCCTGGAGGGCCAGGTCTTTCTTCGCCAGAGGCTTACCCCCCGCCGCAAACTTGGCCACAGCCCCCAGCGGCGTCGCCTTGGACATTTGCCCGCCGGTATTGGAGTAGACCTCCGTATCCAGCACCAGCACATTGACGTTGCGGCCACTGGCCAGCACATGGTCCAGTCCAGAGGAACCAATGTCATAGGCCCAGCCATCCCCCCCAATAATCCAAACGCTGCGGCGGACGAGATGATCAACGACAGAGAGAAGTTCACGTGCGGGTTCCGAATCGATGCCCCCCAACAACACGCGAAGATCATCGACCCGCCGGCGCTGTTTGCGGATGTTCGATTCGGTGATTTGAGAGGCATTCAATACCGCGTCGATAAGCCCCTGATCGAGAGTCCCTTCCATGGCCTTGAGGCCCTTGATGGCCATCCCCAGGTGAAGGTCGGCACTCAGGCGGAAGCCAAGACCAAATTCCGCATTGTCCTCAAAGAGGGAGTTCGACCAGGCCGGACCCCTGCCCTCCTGATTTTTGGTCCAGGGCGTCGTCGGCAGATTGCCGCCGTAGATCGATGAGCAACCCGTCGCATTGGCAATGACCAGACGATCCCCAAAAAGCTGAGACAGCACCTTGAGATAGGGAGTTTCCCCGCATCCAGCGCAGGCCCCGGAAAACTCAAACAAAGGTTCCAGAAACTGGACGCCCCGAACCGAAGAAAAATCGACGGCGGAACGGTCATTAACCAATAGATGCTCAAAGAACTGAATGTTGGCACGCTCGGCTTCGAGGATGGGCGCTTTTTCCGCCATATTGATGGCTCTTTGCTCAGGGTGTTCCAGACTCTGGACTGGACACACCTCGACGCACAAGCGGCAGCCCGTGCAATCCTCGGCATACACCTGAAGCGTAAAGCGAATATCCGGAAAGCCGCGGGCATTAATGTCTGCGCTCTTGAATGACTCCGGGGCTTCGAGCAGTTGTTCACTCGAATAAAACTTCGAACGGATCACGGCATGGGGGCAAACAAAGCTGCAATGGCCACATTGAATGCAGGACACGGGATCCCAAACGGGGATGGTCTCGCTGATGTTTCGCTTTTCCCACTGTGTCGTCCCGGTCGGATAGGTCCCGTCAATCGGAAGCGCGGAGACGGGAATTCGATCCCCGTATCCCCCCATCATGGCTTGCGTCACTGTTCTGACGAAATCCGGAGCCTGGTTCGACACCAAAGCGGGACGCTGATACTGTGAGGTCACTTGGTCAGGAATCTCGACACGATGCAGACTCGCGAGCGTTCGATCGACGGCCTCGAAGTTTTTGATCACCACCGCTTCGCCTTTTTTGCCATAGGTTTTTCGGATGGCCGCCTTAATCTTTTCGATGGCCTCGTTCGCCGGCAAAACCCCTGAAATGGCAAAAAAACAGGTCTGCATGATCGTATTGGTATGACGCCCCATTCCGGAAGCTTCAGCAACACTTCCGGCATCAATCACATAGAGGGCGATTTTTTTTTCGATCAGCGCTTTTTGAAACTCACGCGGCACATGGTTCCAGACCTCCTCGGCAGAATAGGGGCTATCCAGGAGCAGGGTTGCACCGAAGGCTGCCTTTTCCAGAACATCGAGCTGGTCGATAAAACCGAACTGGTGACAGCCAATGAAACTCGCCGATTCGATCAGATAAGGCGCACGAATCGGTCGTGGGCCAAAGCGCACATGGGAAAACGTTTTTGAGCCCGATTTTTTCGAGTCATAGACGAAATAACCCTGCGCGTAGAGGGAGGTGGATTCTCCAATGATCTTGATGCTGTTTTTGTTCGCCCCGACCGTTCCATCCGAGCCCAGCCCCATGAAAATGGCGCGAACTACATCATCCGGCTCAATCTGAAAAGACGGGTCAAAATTCAAACTCGACCCGGAGACATCATCATCAATCCCAATGGTGAAATGATTCTTGGGGGCGTCCTTTGAAAGTTCATCAAAGATCGCCTTGACCATGGCCGGTGTGAACTCCTTCGAGGAGAGTCCATAGCGTCCTCCCACCACTCGAGGCCATGACCCGGTCGACAAGCGACCGGAGGCCAGGGCTTCAGCGAGGGTGGTGATGACATCAGCATAAAGGGGTTCCCCACTGGCTCCGGGGGACTTCAAGCGATCCATGACCGCAAGCTTCCGGCAGGATGAGGGGAGCTTTTCGAGAAAATGGGCCGCCGAGAAGGGAAGGCAGAGTCTCACGATGATCACACCGACCCGCGCATCTGACTTCATGAGATGCTGGACCGTTTCAGCCACAGTGGCAGTAGCTGACCCCATGATCACGATGACCCGCTCGGCTTCAGGGTGTCCCTCGTAATCAAAAAGGCCGTAATGGCGACCGGTCTGTTGGCCGAAAGTGTTCATCTGCGACTGCAGAATACCGGGAAGCTTCTGGTAGAAGGGGTTCACCGTTTCCCGGGCCTGAAAATAGACATCCGGATTCTGGGCAGTGCCACGAATCACCGGGGCTTCAGGGGTCAGGCCTCGAGCCCGATGACGGCGGATGGCCTCGGGATCCATCAGGGCACGAATGACCTCATCGGGGATCAGACGAATTTTGTTGATTTCATGTGACGTCCTGAATCCGTCGAAAAAATGCAGGAACGGAATCCGACTTTCAAGCGATGCGGCCTGGGCAATGAGGGCCATGTCATGGGCTTCCTGAACGGAACCTGATGCGAGTTGGGCCAGCCCGGTCGGTCGAACGGCTGCAACATCCGAGTGATCACCAAAAATTGAAAGTCCTTGGGCTGCGATCGCGCGTGCCGCCACATGGATGACCATGGGCGTGAGTTCACCGGCAATCTTGTAGAGATTAGGGATCATCAGAAGAAGCCCCTGAGAGGCCGTAAAGGTCGTGGTCAGGGCACCGGTCTGCAGCGCCCCGTGAACCGCGCCTGCAGCCCCGCCTTCACTCTGCATTTCGATCACGGTTGGAACATGACCCCACAGGTTGGGCCGCCCTTCCGAGGCCCATTGATCCGCAAGCTCCGCCATGGTGGATGAGGGCGTAATGGGGTAAATCGCACAGACTTCGTTGATCCGATAGGCAATGGCGGCAACGGCTTCATTACCGTCGAGAGTCACTTCCAGTGGCGCATTCACAGGGCGCCCTCCTCTAGTTTCTGCATCGTGATCGCATGGGTTGGACACTGCTCGAAACAAACCGCACATCCCGTGCAACGACTCGGATCGACACGATAACCCAATCCCTTGCCGACTTTTTGAATGGCGTGTTCGGGACACGCGCCAAAACAGCCGTCACACTCAAAACAGTTGCCACAGGATAGGCACCTTTTGGCCTCATAAACGGCCTGTGTTTCATCGAGACCCTGGATCACTTCGCGAAAGTCCTTGATCCTCTCTTCGAGACTCCGTTCGGTCTGGATTTCCTGATGGTTTTCAGAGGCATACCAGACATCCAGATCTTTAAGCAGAACCTCAGCTCTCCCCTCTTTCTTTTCGTAACGCTGACCTTTCAGCCAGGCATTGATATGCCGTGCGGCTTTCTTGCCGTGCCCTACGGCCACAGTCACGGTTCGCTCGCTCGGAACCATGTCGCCCCCTGCAAAAATGCCCGGGTGGCCCGTCATCATTCCGGCATCCACCTCGACCGTGCCATCGGGCTTGAAAATCACTCCTTCCACCTTATGGAGGAAACCGCTGTCGCTATCCTGACCCAGGGCCAGAATCAGGGTGTCCGCAGACAGATCCTCGTAAACCCCGGTTGGCTGAGGACGACCTTGGTGATCCATCGCCATCACTTCAACCTGGATAGCCCCTTCATCCATTGCTCTGATCGTTCGAAGCCAATTGATCTTGACCCCTTCGGAAAGCGCTTCATCCGCCTCAAAAGAGTGCGCAGGCATGTGATCTCGATCCCGACGGTAGATGATGCAGGTCTCCACCGCGCCGAGCCGTATCGCCGTTCGGGCCGCATCCATCGCGGTGTTCCCTCCGCCATAGATCGCCACCCGCCGACCGACCAGAGTCTCCAAGCGGTTCTCGGCACCGCGCAAAAAACTGACTGCATCCAGCATGCGAGCAGCCTCGCTGGCAGGGATATCCACCCGCTTGCTGAGGTGCGCACCTATGGCAATGAAGGCGGCATCGAAAACGCCGCGCTTCATTTGTTCGACCACATCCTCAACCTTGTGATTGAGATGAATCCTGACCCCCAGCGCCTCGATACGAGCGATTTCGTGCGCTAATTCAGCTCTGGGCAATCGATAGGCCGGAATTCCAAAATGAAGCATGCCACCGGTAACAGGACCCGCTTCGAAAATCTCAACCGCATGGCCCATTCGGGCCAGATGGTAGGCTGCAGAAAGACCACTGGGGCCGGCCCCCACAATCATGACTCGACGCCCCGTCGCCGATTCGCCTCGAGGTAAGGCCCAGTTCTCCTTGAGTGCGAGATCCCCAATGAATCGCTCAAGGGCATGAATACTTACGGTCTGATCCAGATCCTTCCGATTACAAGCCGATTCACAGGGGTGATAGCAGACTCTTCCATGAACCGCCGGCAGAGGGTTTTCCTCCACCAATTTCAGCCAGGCCCCCTTAAAATCCCCGGCCTGTGCCAAAGCCAGCCAGGACTGAATGTTCTCGCCTGCCGGACATGCGGCATTGCACGGGGGAAGCCGGTTCAGATAAAGCGGACTCCGTTTTCGATCCGGGCCCGTCCCTTCGGCATGTTGATGCAGGTCGGTCGGAAGGGTGCGGTCACTGGCATGAGATTGCGTCATGGAGCCTTCGATGATGAGGAGATCGCAAAGGGGCATCATGGGATGATGGCAGGCGCCTATCCTGAGGCGCACCCCCGATTAAACCCCACAATTCTTGCGGGATTGTGACCCCGAAAAAAGGCTTCGACAAGTCGGAATGACCGGAGTGGGTCCAACTTTATGGGAACCAACTGACGCCATCGAGCTCTAACCCTTTAGCTTTTTGACCTCTCAACCCCAGCAGGAGATCCGTCGATGAAACTCTCATACATTGGACTTGCCATCCTGGTTTTGGTGTTGGGGGAAGCGGCATTGCTCGCAAGCAATCGAACCCAGGAGGACGGCTGGGCTGAATACAGGGATAGCCACGGGTGTAAGCCGGTTGGCGATATCGAGGTCAGCAACCGAGCGGGTTATCTTTGCGATGACGGTCAGGTGCACTACCGTTGGCGGCAGATGCGATGATCCGAAACTATTTAGATCCTAATTCGCCTTAATACCGGGATAACCTGGGGCATCGTCAGCATGGTACTGACCACGGCCATAAGCAGTAAAGCGGTGAAGGTTTCTGGTCTGATGATGTCCTGATCCAAGAGGATATTGGCGAAGATGATCATGATGAGGGCTTTGGTTTGGAGTAACCACCCTATCAGGCGAGACTCTCCTTTGTTCCAGCGGAGCAACCATCCCGCAATGGAGACACCCAGCAGCTTTCCCCCGACAGACGCCAGAAGGAGAAGCAGGGCTGCACCAAAGACCTCAAAACCTCCCACACTCCAATCCGT
Organism: Pseudomonadota bacterium; assembly: GCA_039795615.1. Lineage (GTDB taxonomy): Bacteria > Pseudomonadota > Gammaproteobacteria > Methylococcales > Methylococcaceae > UBA6136. The sequence continues at coordinate 4,569 of JBDKLO010000077.1, read as the reverse complement.
TCGAAGACCGGTACTGAGGAAAAAAACCGGCATGAGGATCAGCAGCACATGATGCCTGAGCCGATCGAGACGGTCCCGATCAAACCAGGCCATATCCAGCATGACACCGGAAAGAAACGATCCGACCATGAAATGAAGTCCCGCATAGTCGGCAGCAAAAGCACAGCCACAGAGCCAGATCAGGGCGGCGTACCAACGATCCTCAGAAGAAAGCTTTGGCATCAGCCAACGAATCAATAGCCCGGCGAAAGACAACCCCACGATGAACACACCCTGCGCAGCGAGACGGGACCAGTCGAGAAGAATGAGCGCGAGAATCGCCCAGATCGCGAGGTCATCCAGGCTGGCATAACGCAGGACCCGCTGCCCCAAAGCCTCCCGAAGGATGCCCAGTTTTTCGAGAAATAGAACCAGAATTGGAAGGGCGGTCACAGCACAGGCCATGCCTATCCCCAGAATGAATTGCCAGGGTGATGCCGAGGCGCCGATCCACTGACCTTGCTGGTACAGGATCCATGCCACAGCGGAACCCAGAAAGAGTGGCACAGCCAGTGCGAGACTCGCTGTCAGGGCGCTTTCCTTGCGGTGGATCCAGGCTGACTTCAGATCCAGCTCAATTCCCGCGATCATGACAAAGACCATGACAGCCCACCAGGCGATGCCGTTCAAAAACTGGATCACCTGAGGCGAAAAAACCGTTGCGTAATAGGTCGGGAAATATTCCCCCAAAACGCCAGGCCCCAACACAATCCCCGTCAATATCTGAACAACGACGAGGGGTGCATAACGATCTGTTCGACCCAGGCGCCACAGGAGATAAGGCACCGTCACGATGATCATCATCGCGAGAAGAAAGCAAAGACGCGGATCGGTTTTCACCCCAATGACTCTTCAACCAGATCCAAAAATAACTGCTCCAGGCGATTAGCGGCATTTCGAAGGCCATGGACCCGGATGCCCTGCTCGGCCAGCCTGTCAAAAAGGCTATGAATGCCGTGGGTTCTGGGCACATTGACTTCCAACGTCATGGCATCCAGGCGTTCCAAAGTAAAACCCTCGAGTCTTGGGAGGATTTCGATGGGGGTCTCCAGCTCCAGGATGTAACGACTGGTATGCATCCGGGCCAGAAGTTCTGACATAGTGCTGTTTTCGATGATGCGCCCGTGGTTGATGATCGCAATGTTGCGACAGAGGTTTTCAGCCTCCTCGAGATAGTGCGTTGTCAGAATAATGGTCGTTCCCGATCGATTTATCTCCCGAAGGAGATCCCACATCGAACGTCGATTTTCGATATCTACCCCGGCCGTCGGCTCATCCAGAATGAGCAATTTGGGATCATGTACCAATGCGCGCGCGATCATCAATCGCCGCTTCATGCCCCCAGAAAGTGTTCGGGTGACCACATCCCGCTTCTCCCACAGACTCAGTTCCCGCAGTCGCCTTTCAGCTCTTTCGACGCCCTCGCGACGAGGAATCCCGTGGTATCCAGCTTGATTCACAACCACGTTCAAGACGGTTTCAAACTGGTTAAAGTTAATTTCCTGGGGCACCAGGCCCAAAAGGCGCTTGGCCTCATCCGGGTCTCGATCCAGGTCGTGACCAAAGATCCGAATGTGACCGTCCGTTTTTTTCACTAACGCACTGATGATACTGATCGTCGTCGATTTTCCTGCGCCATTGGGCCCCAATAGCGCAAAGAAATCTCCGGGACCGACGTCCAGATCGATCCCTTTGAGGGCTTCAAAACCATTGCCGTAGGTTTTCTTAAGACCTCGAATCGTCAGGGCTTCCATAATGATGAATGTGTTTTTAAGTGCAGATTTTGCAAAAATAGGCGGGAGCCCATCCTGGGCTGCGGCGATTGCCGAACACGCGTCCCGAATTCCAAAGATTCTATCGGATTTTTCCTCACGCCCAGCCTGCCGCGAGCCTTACTCCCTTGAATACCCGCCCACCCCTGAAACAGATCGCCGCCGTCGACCTCGGCTCAAACAGCTTCCATATGATTGTTGCTGAAATTCGCGCGGACGAACTGGTTGTTCTAGACCGCCTCCGGGAAATGATTCGTCTGGGATCAGGGCTGACGGCAGAGGGCATGTTGACTGAGGAAATCCAGCAGCGGGCACTCGAGTGTCTGGAACGGTTTGGCCAGAGACTTCGCCACCTCCCCCACAGCAGTGTCAGGGTAGTCGGCACGAATACCCTCAGGGCCGCGAAGAATTCTGCCCCTTGGTTGATCAGAGCCATGGACGTTCTGGGGCATCCCATCGAAATCATTTCAGGAATCGAAGAGGCCCGCCTGATCTATCAGGGCGTCTCTTTGAGCCTGCCCTCGGACGGTCGGCGACGGATGGTGATGGACATCGGCGGCGGGAGTACCGAATACATCATCGGTGTCGACCGGACCCCCCTCCAGAAGGAGAGCCTCCGGATGGGTTGCGTCTCGATGAGCATGGCGCATTTTTCCGATGGAAAAATCACGGCCAAACGCTTCAAGAAAGCCGTACTCTGTGCAGAACGAGAGCTGGAACCCTTCCAGCATCTTTACCGGAGCCAGCAATGGGCTTCAGCCATCGGAGCCTCCGGAACGCTCAAGGCAACCCAAAAGCTGCTCCAGAGCCGTGGACTGTCCCGAAGAGGCATTACACGAGAGGGCCTTAACAAACTGGTCGATCAGGTTCTGGCGGCCGGTCGAATGAGTCAGACCCATTTTCCCGATCTCAATCCGGAGCGATACCCGAGCTTTGTCGGAGGACTTTCCATCATCAAAGCGACGTTCGACATCCTGGAGATCGAACAGATGGATGTTTCGGAGGGCGCCCTTCGCGAAGGCCTGTTGCAGGATCTGCTGGGTCGAATCAACCACGAAGACGTCCGCGACCGGACCGTGCATGCGCTGGCGTTCCGCTATCACGTCGAGATGGAGCACGCCCGACAGATTCAGGGGACAGCGCGTGAACTGTTTGCCCAGATCAATCTTCCTTCGGAAATGGAACGAGAAGTCGCTGCGCAATGGCTGGATTGGGCCTCCATCCTTCATGACATTGGCCGAGACATCGCGCACAGTGGTTATCACAAACATGGCGCCTACATCCTCGACAATGCCGACCTTCCAGGATTTTCAAGACCCGACCAGCAGATTCTGGCCCTACTGGTCCGATCCCATCGCCGGAAGTTTCAGGTGCGCCTGTTCAAGGATCTGCCACTCGTTCTAGAGGAAGGCGTCAAGCATCTGGCGCTGATTCTGAGGGTCGCGGTTCTGGTGCATCGATCCAGAGTTCTGACCGTCGCGCCCCGGATTCGCATCCGGATTCAGCCTGGAACCCTCAGCCTTGGATTTCCTCCAGGCTGGCTCGATGAACACCCCCTGACGGTTGCCGATCTGGAACAAGAGGCCTTGTTCCTGTCTCAGGTTGAAATCAGTCTCACATTTGCCTGAAGACACCGGTTGAATTGCGGCCCTCAACGCGGCCAATCAAGTCATACCAGAGAATTCCGACCCATTCATGAATCGCCCAGTAGCTCATTTCCAAAGCCTCTGGGTGGGGCAAGAAATGCAACCACCGGATCTCACTCACCTTTTTGCACCCAGTCCCCGCCGAGGTCACGTTGAACCCTTCTGACTCGAATGCCCGAACCGCCCGGGCAAGGTGCCAACCCTGGCTGACCAGATAAATTCGATTCACGCCATCCGCTTTGAGAATTCGTCCGGAGTTTCTGGCGTTTTCACGCGTGGTTCGGGAATCAGGTTCAATCCACCGGGTTTGAACGCCAAAATCCTCATCCAGAACATCCCGCATCAGAAAAGCTTCAGGTTCTGCCCCCTCTGGGCTTCCACCCGTCACCAAAATGGGGCGGCCGGTGGCGCGATGGAGCCTCGCGCCATGACGAAGTCGCTCCAATTCATCCGCATTGAGATTGGGCCGATCCCCATATTCGGGGGCATGCGACCGGACGCCCCCACCCAGAATGACAATGGCATCGACCTCCCGACTGAGGGTAGCAATGTCAGGACAGGCGGCCTGTATCGATTGGATCAACCTCGAGGCCACCGCTGGGGTTGAACAGGCCAGGATCGCCAGAAAAGCCGATCCACTGATCCCAACAGCGATCCAGGGGTGTCGAAAGACCTGTGTCAGCCCCACAACGCCCATAAGAACAAAGAGAAAGGGGGGCATGACCAGTGCACCAAGGAACTTACCAGCAAAGAAAATTAGGGCGTCCAATCTGATTTTCTGAAATTCAATAAGAAATATAGGCTGAAATCCTAGGTCAATGGCCGAGTTTGAACAAACTCATACTTCAGGATGGAACTTCACTTGGATTTTCCTGACAAAGTCGTTATGCCTCATCCGGATTTCATATCTGCCTGAGGGATGGACCCAAAGATGGCTTGGACCTTGCAGGGAATCACCGGTAGGCCTTTCCCGAAAGAACCGACCCAGTCATCTATTTTCAAAAGAAGAGGAAGACAACATGAAAGACATGACCAAGAACATCCTCCTGTGGGTGGTCATCGCATTTGCGCTGCTCTCGATGTTCAATTACTTCGGGCCGCGTAACAAGCCT
>JBDKLO010000076.1:0-3828 GCA_039795615.1 Pseudomonadota bacterium | reverse complement strand
TCAAGGGTATTGAAGTTCCGACCATTCAGCTCCTCGGGGATTCCTTGGATGGTCTTCCTGAGCTGGTGCTGGCAGCGCGGACCTTGCGGCTTCGGGTCGGACTTGCGAGTGCGCGGACGATTCCGACCAATCTCCTCTGTATTCTTGGGGCTTTCGCCGGCACCCTTAACGGCACCATGACGACCCTGATTGCCCACACCGGCGTCTTCGGGGTCTCCCTGATTCAGGGCCGACGGGTGAAGAAGGCCAAAGGCAAGGGCGAGGTCTTCTAGGATGAAGGCCGACCGTTATAGCTTTTGATCAGACCCAAAAGATCCCGCCGCCCGTCGGCGGCGATTTTCCGGAGCAAGGTGGCCATGACCGGCCCTTTGCTTCCGGCCTCTTCATCGAGTGCCCTTCTGGCAGATCCAAGATCGCCGACCATCATCTGATGATCGCCGGTCAGGGGATAGCCCGCGAAGGATTCCAGCAAGGCCGCCTTGAAGTAACGAAGCTGTGTCGGGGTGAGATCGCCCCGGACCTGATCCACCTCGCCATCGATCCAGCTGTTGAGTTCCGATTCAATGGCAGCAGGGCTCTCCTTGAAAAGTTGCCGTAGGATCTCGGAGGGTGAGGCGCCGTTGGCTTCGGCTGCATGCAGGATGTTTGAAACGGCCTCGATGCCGCTTTCACCCAGGACCTTGAGTCTGGCGTAGCTGGCCCTGAAGAAGGCCCCACTGACCCCATCCAGGGATTCTGCGGCGGATGCGTCCCGGGCTGCACCATCGAGCGACGGTGACAGGGCCTCCTGACGCGCCGCATCAAACCGCGACTCCCCTTGGCGTTCCGACATCGTTCGCGCTTTCAAGGCGTCATCAGCCGCCTCGGCCAGCTTTTGATCGCCGTTCGAGACCGTCTCCTGAGCCTGATGCAGACGGCTTTGACTCGCCTCAATGACATTCCCGCGATCGGCCAGGGGATTGTCCTGGAGTTGATTCTGGACGGATTTTTGAAGCGTGTCGCCATCCAGACCGGCGCTGAAACTTTGCTGGGTTCGGTGGGGTGCAAGATCCGTTGCGACATAAGGCGCATGAAAGGCTTCGCCGAGGACCGTGCGTCCCAGGGTCTTGGCCAGGACAGACTCCTCATCTGAAAGCGGGTGATAGACGGGATGCGCATGTCCGCTCATGAGCGCAAGGCCGGCAGCAGCATAGGCCTGTTGAGGATCATGAATGAGCCCCTGTTGATGCCAATCACCGCCCAGGCGCTCGGCATCGCCTCGAAGACCGACGCTGTCCAGGGCATGATTCAGTGCGTTCAGGGTTTCTGGCTGTTGAATGATCCTTTGGCCGGCTTCCAAGGCCCCGATGCGGACCTCGGTACCCGAGCGCTGGCCCGACTGGAGGGTGGCCTGATAGGAGGATTCGGCTTCGAGGGCCGCCTGCGCAGTTTGACCCAGTTCGCCCATGGCATCGCTCCGAAGCCCAAGACTTCCACTCTCTCGATGACCCGATCCGGCATCGATGGCGACGGCCCGTGCCAGTTCATTTTGAAAACCGTGATCCTGGGTGATCTTTTGGGAAAGATCCGCGGCGATTTCTCGGGAGCGCCCTTCGCCCAGATGAAAGCGATCCTGAAGTTGGCCTTGAAGCCCCAGGGCCATATGATCCGGAAGAGGGGATCCGGCCTCGTGGGTTGCCCGCTCCCCACTATAGCGGCCTGTGACCGCGCCCCCGAGCAAGGTTGCAAAGTCATGTCCGCTAAGCCCCGTCTCCCGATAGCGTTGGGCTAGATCCTCACCGGTGGCTTCCATGAACCGATCGGTAGCGCTCGATTGGGAGGCGTTTCTTTCACTGAACGTTCGGGTCTGACTGCCTTCATCCAAAACGGCATGACTGCGTGTGCCTTGAAGGCGAAGACCTTGCATGAAGGCCTCGCTGGTTCTTTCCCGCTGTGATTCAGCTGAGGCTTGGGTGATCCCCTGATCCTGGCTGAAGGTAAACGTGGGGAGCACCCGTTCAGCGCCTGAGGTCGAAAGGCATGAGAGCGGCGCATGCCGATGCCGGGATTCCATCCCGATCAAGGCCGGGGACTGGAGCAGCGAAGGGCTTCCGATCTTTTCATCCACAAAATCGCCGCCCTGCATCCGACCGAGGAAATGGGTTGCGGTGACCGAACCCCCGTAGACCAGCATCAGGGCAATCGCCGGGGTGGCACTGGCCAGCATTCCGCCAACAGCCAACCAGTTCTGAAGTTCCATGTCCATCTGGTATAGCCCCGCAATCGAATCGAGCGGGAACCGGGCTTTGGCCAGTGCAGCCAAGCCGCCCTGGGCCGCCATCGTGATGTAGAGATTGCCGATCGCGAGGATAGGCATCCAGAACTGGATCCAGATCAGCATCAAGGCATACTGGCCACACATGCGAATGCCGCGTGCCCCCAGAAGGAGGGTAAAGGTCATGATGGGGGTGATCGCGTAGCTGAAGCCTTCGATCCAGGTCAGCATCGGTCGGACCATCCGGGCAAAGAGGGATTGTTCGGCGGCCCATTGGGTATTGCGCTGTGCAATGGCGGCTTCCACCATGGCAGCTTGAGTCGACTTGAGACTGTCCTGATGGCGGCCGAGGACGCCCTGTTCAAAAAGGGGCACCATGGCGGCCGCCAGAACGAAGTCCGAGGCCTGTTGCTGGCCCTGAGTCAGGGCATCCAGCGCCGACTGGATCGTTTCCATGGGGTCGGTTGCGGCGGGTCCTGACATGAAAAGACCGAGCTGGCGGGTCAAAAGCGGAAGCGACTGATCCTTGATCAGATGCCGAAGGCGCGGCCAGGCCGCACTACAGGTCACCAGCAGCGGGGTGGCACCATCCCGGATTTCAGTGGCGTAGATCTCAGAGTCATAGCGGAAGGCCTCCGGAAGTCCCCCGGTATTCAGCAAGGTGGAAATTTCAATGACGCCAAGATCCACCCCGGTGAGGGTACAGTCCCGGACATACTGAGAGACACTGGTGGCCACATCGCTCGTCGGGGTGGGATCCAATGCCTTCCCGAGCGACAGTCGTGAAAGGAGGTTTCGACGCACCTGGGTCAAGGTTTCAAGGGCACCGGCATAACCGTGCCGGGTCAGTGTGGGTACTGAAAATGCCGTTTCGAAAAGGACCGTTAGCCCATAGCCCAGCTCCGAGATGATGGCCCCTGAAACCGCAGGCCCCAGGGGAACATGGTCAACAACCCGAACTTCTCCGGTATAGGCGTCCTCGATCGCGAGCGGGGTGGTGGGTTGAAAGAGCGCCATCCAGAGCAGCATGGCGCCGATGAATTCACCATATCGGAGCGTTGGGGGACCCGTGTCCAGAAGTCCCCTGAAGGCCTGAAGCAGGATGCCGACCAGAGCCCCGATACCGGCGGCGGTGCGAAGATCCTGTGTGCTGAAGACCATCGCGATACTGTTGAGGATGGCAGACAGAAAAGCACTGTCGCCAATGGCATGAATGGTCAGGGTCATCTGGAGGATCCCCGACGAGACCCACCGGCCAGCGAGCCACCGATCCCATAGTCGCGGCTCCGACCGGTTTGCATGAGGGTCTGGTAATGGGCGATGAGTCCGCCGATGGTGCCCCAGCGATGTTCAAGACTACGGCGTTCCTCCCGGAGTGTTGAAAGCGTCTCATCCAGGGATTCATCGATCATTCGCTGAAAGGGATGGGCTTCTATCCGGCCACTTTCACGGGCAGTCAGGATCATGTCTTCAACAAGATCGCCCGCCATGGCGACTGCGAGAATCGGACCCGCCTCCTGGGCGAAATGACGCGCAAGTCCCGGGTCTTCGCGAGCCAGATTTCGGATCAGTGC
>JBDKLO010000075.1:0-4698 GCA_039795615.1 Pseudomonadota bacterium | reverse complement strand
TGAAAACCCGGATGTATGGCTGCAATCTACCTGATCAAAATTTGAATCCTGATCGTTTGCAATAGGAGAGCGTCCATGTATGTGAGAGGGCGGCGGGAGTAATCCCGCCCCCTACTCGATGATAGATCAATCCTTATATATACAATAAGGTTCGTGGCCGTTGCCTAGCCAACCCCCAAGGGGTCTACAGGCGGGTCTACAAAACGAAAAAAGCCGGAGATGGGGTCTCCGGCTTCCAATGCAAGGCATTGTTTTAATTGGTCGGGGTGAGAGGATTCGAACCTCCGACCACCTGCACCCCATACAGGTGCGCTACCAGGCTGCGCTACACCCCGAAAGATGAGATCATAGCGGTTCTGGGTGTCTCAAGTCAAAAACCCTTGACGTGCATGAGGCTGGATCAAGAGCTTGTCGATGTCCAAACAGCTTCTTCGCTTATTTCCCACCCCCTCTGAAACGGTCCCTCTTCGAGGGCTCTACCTTCAAGAAAATCTCCACCTTCGCGGGGAACCGGGTCGGCCCTTCGTCTATGCCAACTTCCTTAGCAGCCTGGATGGGCGGATTGCGCTGGAAGATGAGACAGGCATTCCGTACCTGCCCAAATCGCTGACCACGGAAGATGACTTTCGGCTTTTTCTTGAACTTCATGCCCAGGCGGACTGTCTAGTCACACATGGGGGGTATCTTCGGGCCCTCCACGAGGGGCGGCTCGGAAACATTCTCCAAGTAGGTGTCCATGCATTGGGATCGGATCTCCCTGTCTGGCGGGAAGCACAAGGATTGGATCCCCAACCTGCCATCGTGGTTGCCAGTGCGAGCCTTGATTTTCCAATCCCTGAATCGATCAAAGCGTCTGGTCAAAGGCTCATGATCGCCACGGGTCAGGATGCCAACCCTCATCGGGTGCGTGCCTGGGAGGATCAGGGTTATGAAGTCATTCGTGCGGGGGCAGGGCAGGAAGTCAATGGAGGGGTTCTGAGCCGATGCCTTTCCGAACGTGGCTTTCATACGCTTTATCTCATCGCAGGCCCCTTGATGCTCGAAACCATGGTGCGGGAAGAACAGCTTTCCGTCCTTTTCCAGACCCAATCGCACCAACTTTTGGGCGGGGAAGCTTTTCGCTCCATGGTCCCAGGCCCGATTTTGGGCGTTTCCGGACAGGTTCGGTTGTCCTCTCTCTACTATGATGTCGATGCCGGCGGTGGGGTGGGGCAGTGGTTCGCTCAGTTTGCGCTTGCGGGGCCTCTTGCCGGGAAGGAGGACCAATGAATGCCGGAGAGGCTCAGGTGACCTTGGTGACCGCGGGCGGAAAGCGCGTTGGGGCCGCCATTGTGAGGGGGCTTCATGCTGCCGGTGACCGCATCGTGATCCATTGCCGAGATTCACATGGCGAGGCAACTGCACTCGCGGCCGAGCTCAATGCGGTTCGGTCTGACTCTGTGGCCGTTCTTCAGGCGGATCTTAGGGAGGCGGCTGAACGAGAGGCGCTCATTTCCAATACGGTGAAGCGTTGGGGCCGGCTGGATGCGCTGGTCAACAATGCCTCCACCTTCTATCCCAGCCCTGTGGGAACGGTCACAGAGGCAATCTGGAGCGACCTCATCGACGTGAATCTGAAGGCCCCCTTCTTTCTGGCGCAGGCGGCCTATGGGGCGTTGGCCCAGTCTCAGGGCTCGATCGTCAATATTGTGGATATTTACGCCGACCGACCGCTCGAAGGCTACCCCGTTTATTCTGTTGCAAAGGCGGGGCTTTTGGCGCTAACCCGAAGCCTGGCTCGGGAGCTTGCTCCTAAGGTCAGGGTCAATGCGGTTTCACCGGGTGCAATTCTTTGGCCGGAAATGCCGATCGAGGATCAGGAGAAGGAAAAAATTCTTTCGACGATCCCGATGGGGGAACGCGGTCACCCTTCTGATATTGCGCGGACCGTCAGGTTCTTTCTCAAGGATGCCCCTTACATCACAGGCCAGGTCCTCGCCGTCGATGGCGGCCGAACCTTGAGCCTTTAGTCGACCTGAGGCGCAAGCCTTCGCTGCTTGACGTCGGTTCGATCAAATTCGGACCAAAGCGTTTGATAGGTTTTATCGGTCCCGGGGTGTTTGAGGTTTGGGGCTAATTCAGTCAAAGGTTCCAGCACGAAGGCATAGCGGAGGGTTTCAGGGCGGGGAATCTGGAGCCGGCCTCGAGTGAAGATCGCATCCCCCCAAAGGATCAAGTCGATGTCCAGAGTTCTTGACGAGAACTTTTGACTTTCCCGGGTTCGTCCATGACGCTCTTCGATCTCCCTCAAATGCTCGGCGATGGCTTCAGCTGCAAGATCAGAATCAAATGCGGCGACCAAGTTGTGGAAGAGGGGACCCTCGAAGCCAACGGACTCGCTTTCGTAAATGCTCGAAAGTTCGAGTGGGCCAAAGAGATCCGTCAGATCCTTGAGGGCCGCCGGAATATGGCGGTCCGGATCAATGTTGCTGCCGATGCTGAGAAATGCTTTGGGCATTTTTTCTAAGGCGCGCTACGCTCAATCAGAATGCCGACATCACTGGCGCCACTGATAGCGCCTCGCTTGTTGAGGGTGAGCCTGACCCACGGGACGCCGAATTCCTGAATCAGGATTTCAGTAATTTTTTCGGCGAGGGTTTCCACCAGTTGGAAGCTGCTTTCCTCAACAAAACCGATGATCCTTTTGGATACGGCCTTGTAGTCCAGTGTGTGGCCAATATCGTCGGTTTCAGCGGCTTTGCGGATGTCGGTGGCCATTTCAAGATCGATGATCAGGGTTTGCCGGATTTCACGCTCCCAATCGTAGATGCCGATGACAGTCTCGATGGTGAGGCCTTTGAGAAAAATGATGTCCATGGATGTGTTTGGTTCATTCGGTGGCGGGCAAAGGAATTGGTAACATACACGCTTTCATCCTCGCAACACCGGGAAAAGGCGAAATGGCAATTTGGGCACTGATTCCTCTGGCATACCTCATGGGTTCTGTTTCGACGGCGATCATCGTCAGTCGCCTCCTCGGGTTGCCCGATCCACGCCAGCAGGGCTCCAAAAACCCTGGCGCGACCAATGTCCTACGGTTGGGTGGCAAGAAAGCCGCAGCAGTAACCCTGATCGGTGATGCCCTGAAGGGTCTGATCCCGGTGGTAATCGCCAAGTCCCTTGAGGTGTCCCCGGAAATCCTGGCGGCGGTCAGTCTTGCGGCCTTCTTGGGGCATCTTTACCCGATTTTCTTTGGCTTCAAAGGCGGAAAGGGCGTTGCGACGGCGCTGGGTATCTTCTTGGGGCTCTCGCCGTGGGTGGGTCTCGCTGTTCTCGCCACCTGGTTGCTGATGGCTTTCCTTTTCCGATTCTCCTCATTGGCTGCGCTGACGGCAGCGCTGCTCTCCCCCCTTTACCTCTGGCTGATCCTTCACTCGGAGGTGTTGGTGGGCGTTGGGCTGACCATGGCGCTTCTCTTGGTTTCCCGTCATCGAGCGAATATTGAAAGGCTTCTCAAGGGGGAGGAGAGCCGGATTGGTAGCGGTAAAAAGAAGGCATCCAAAGACTCAGAGTGAGATCTCGCCAGGCTTGCCGAGCTCTGAAAGAGGCCATCGGGGTCTTGCGAGGATTTCGATAGGTTCCTTTTGGCCCGCCATCAGGCGCTGAAATCCGGCATAGGCAATCATGGCGCCATTGTCGCCACAGAACTCAAGTCGCGGAAATGCGACCGTATAGCCGCCTTTAAGGCTCATGTCTTCAAGCTTTTCGCGGATGCGGCGGTTGGCGCTGACGCCCCCGGCAACGACCAGGGTGCGGAGTCCAGAGGCCTCGAGCGCGCGTCGGGTCTTGATGACCAAGGTATCGGCCACGGCGTCCTCAAACCCTGCTGCGACGTCTCTTCGGTCCTCAAGCGTCCCTTCAGTGCCTTCAAGTGTGACGAGGGTGTGGGTTTTCAGTCCGCTAAAACTGAAATCAAGACCCGGTCGATCGGTCATGGGTCTTGGAAACCTGAATCGCGAGGGGTTCCCCTCTTCGGCCAGGCGGGAGAGGGCGGGGCCTCCGGGATAACCCAGGCCGAGCATTTTGGCGGTTTTGTCGAAGGCCTCGCCCGCCGCATCATCCACCGATTCCCCGAGAATCCGGTATTCCCCGATCCCTCTGACTTCGACGAGTTGGGTATGGCCACCTGAAATCAGGAGGGCCAGGAAAGGGAATGCGGGTGGGTTGTCTTCAAGGAGTGGGGCTAAAAGATGGCCTTCCATGTGATGAACGGCGACGGCCGGGATGTCGAGGCTGAGCGCAAGGCTTCGGGCAACCGAAGCACCTGCCATCAGAGCGCCAATCAGTCCAGGTCCTGCGGTATAGGCTACGCCGCCCAGATCCGATAGACTCAGGCCGGTTTCAGAAAGTAGCTCACGAATGAGAGGGATCAGTTTTCGGATATGGTCTCTTGAGGCCAGCTCCGGAACCACGCCGCCATATTCTGCGTGAATCTGGATCTGGCTGAAGAGCCGGTGTGCCAGAAGCCCTTGCTCACTAGAGTAGAGCGCCACCCCCGTCTCGTCACACGAACTTTCGATGCCGAGGACGATCATGGTTGTTTTGCCATATTGGGATAAGTCGGTATAATGGACGGCTTTCGGTTCGCCCCGGGTTTCCCGGAACACTAACGCATTGATTTGCTGGAATATATTGGAAGTCTTGCATGCCTTCAATCAA